>NZ_JBSGEQ010000006.1:97954-281267 GCF_053602975.1 Nocardia sp. NPDC004278 | reverse complement strand
GCCTGGGAGGGTTTGGCCGGGAGCCGGTTGGCCTGGGAGGGTTTGGCCGGGAGCCGGTTGGCCTGGGAGGGTTTGGCCGGGAGCCGGTTGGCCTGGGAGGGTTTGGCCGGGAGCCGGTTGGCCTGGAAGGGATCGGCCGGGAGCCGGTTGGCCTGGAAGGGATCGGCCGGGAACTGATTGGCCTGGGAGCAATTGGCCCGGTACTGACTGGCCCGGGGCGCCCTGTCCGAGATTCAGCTTGGGGATCGGAATTTCCTCGGGTAGCTGCATGCCGGGCGGCAGCGGTAGCCCCTGCGGAATCGGAACGGAATCCGGAAGCGGCAGCATGCGTAGATCCGAAAGATGCAGATCAGGCAGGTCGAGCCCGGTGAGTTCGCGGAGCGGAAGGGTGATGTCGGGCACCGTGGTGAGGACCACCTCGGCCATCTGTGCGGGTATTGCGGCGAGCTCGCTACCGGTGGTCGAACGGTAATCGGTCGAATCGCTCAGCGTGAAAGTCGCGAGCGGGGCCGCTACCGCAACAGTGGTGACAACCGGGAGCACGTAGGAACGTTTCGGTTTGCGGTACGGCACGAGCGTCTCCATTCAGGTCGAACCGAGCGATCATCTGCACGAATGTCAGGGTTGCTTCCTGATGCATCAACGACCACACTAGTTCACAACTGTCACAAATCTAAACCTTTGGTTGAGGATCATGTGATTGCTCGAATGTAGCTCTCGAATTGCGCCCGGATGGCACGACATGCCGAGCGGTATCGAACCGATCAGGTCCCGAAAAACCGTGGGAGTGAACGGATGCGACGCGAACAGCAGCGAAATGGGCTACCGCGGGGGAGCGGAAAATGCGGATGAAAACGACAGCGGCAGGTAGGCGAATTGGCCGTAGGCGGATATCGCGAACCCCGATATCCATCCGTCCGGTGCTGGTCACGGGTGGCGCCGCCATGTTGGCCGGAACCGTGATCGCGTGCTGGGTCTGGCCGACCGACGCGCCGTATCGGGCGCTCGCCGGACCGGGGCACGGGCGCGGGATGAGCCAGGTCGGCGCATTCGACAGTGCACGGGAGGGCTGGGCCGCCGAGCGCATCCTCGATCACTACTACCCGGGCACGACCCTGGGCAAGGTCTCAGCAACCACCGTCGGGGTGCGACTGGTGGAACAGGACGACTCCACACTGGACGCCTACGCCGACGCCGGGTTGCGGGTCGCTGGCCAATTGCTCGCACCCGGTCAGGTCGCCCACCTCACCGCGCTACCCAATGGCGGTGCGCATGTGGTCGTCACGAGGGGCTGTGACGGCGAGGTGCTGTGGCAAAAGACGGTCACCGACCCGTGGATCTATCCGGTCAATCCCCGGCCCAACCGTCCCGCGGCCGAACATCTGACCCTGTGCGGCGGTTCGGCCTATCGCGGCTCGCTCGGCGTTGCGATGGAGAACGGCGAGGCGCGCACGGTGAATCGCGTCGATGTCGAGGACTATCTGATCGGCGTCGTCCCGGCCGAGGTGCAGGCCAATTGGGCCGATAGGGGTGCGACGGAAGCCCTTCGTGCACAGGCGATCGCGGCGCGCTCGTACGCACTCGCCGAACACCGCTACCCCTATGCGCAGACCTGCGACACCACCGACTGCCAGGTCTATCCGGGCACCGCCAAGGAGGATCCGCGCGCGACCCAGGCCATCGCGGCGACCGCGGGAGCGGTGCTGCTGCGGGACGGTCGAATTCTGCGTGCGGAGTACTCCGCCGCCCCCGACGGCGGGGAACCCGCCGATATCTACGCCTTCGATGTCGGCCCCACACCGGCCGAACTCGGCACCCCGGTGGTCGGCGCGGCCGCACCGCCCGTCGACCCCCGCAAGCAGACCCTCGCAGTCGAATCGCCGATCGAGGCCGAATACCGCCGGATCGGCGGCGCGAACAGCGCACTGGGCCAACCCCTCGGCCCCGAGATGCCCCTCTCTGAAAACGCTGGCACCTACCGCCTTTTCGCCAACGGCGTCATCATCGCAACCCCCACGCTCGGCGCCCGGGTCGTCGACTTCACAACCCTCATGCAACTGGTGCCGGATCCACACGGGACCACAACCCAGGAGGGTGAGCCGGGCAGCACCGTGCCGCCCGTGGGCACGGTGCCGCGGGGAAGTGCAGTGCGACCGAACGCCAACGGTTCACCCGGGACCGCAGTGCTTCCTGGCGGCACTGCGTCGCAGGATCGGGCGATGCCCGGAGTTGTCCTCGGTCCCGAAAGTTCGGTGCCCGCAGGTGGGATCGGGCCGCGTGGTGTGGTGCCGCCTGGTGGCGGTGTTTCGCCTGAGGGGGGACTGTTGGGTGGTGTGCTCGGACCGCAGGATGGGGTGTTGCCCGGAGCCACCCTCGGTCCCGAAAGTTCGGTGCCCGCAGGTGGGCTCGGGCCGCGTGGTGTGGTGCCGCCGGGCGGCAGTGTTTCACCCGGGGCGGTGCTGCCCGGACGTAGACCCGAGAGTGCCGCAGCGCCAGGAGGTTTCGTAGCGCCGGGTGGTAACGCTGTGCCGAATTCCACGCTTGCGCCCGGGGGTACCGTCGCACCGAGGACCGCGTCGACCCCGACCCCGCCACGTCCACCGGTTGTCTCCGGTGGGCCGGCGAGCGAAGAACTGTGGCAGGAGGACGCGGGGTAGGCCCTGGTTCGGGTAGGTACTGGGTCAGGATGCGGGGGTATCGCCGAGTGATTCGGCCAGGGTGCGGAGTTGGTCTGCCAGCTGATCTCGGTTTTGTTGATCCAGTACGGCGAGTAGGCGCTGTTCGTTTGCCATGTGCAGGGGCAGCAGTTCGTCGATCAGGGTGCGGCCGGTCGGGGTGAGCTGGACGAGGATGGCTCTGCGGTCCTCTACGCACGGGATGCGCTCGACAAGACCCTTGGCGGCCAGTCGGTCTATGCGGTTGGTGATGGCGCCCGAGGTGAGCATGGCGACCTGGTTCAGCGCGCCCGCGGTGAGTCCCTTCGCGCCGCCGGAGCGCCGCAGCGTCGCGAGCATGTCGAACTCCCAGAACTCGAGTCCGTGTCCGGCGAAGAACTTCTTCAGCTCCTGTTCCAGCAGTCGGGACAGCCGCTGGATGCGCCCGATCACCGCCATCGGTGATACGTCGACGTCCGGCCGTTCCCGGTTCCAGTGTGCGGTGAACAGATCAATCGCGTCGGCCACGGCATTCCTCTCGATAGTGATTATCTCAACATTCATCTACTTGACGGCGAGATGCGGCAGCGGGTAGATATTTCAACGTTGAGATTATCAATGAGGAGCGACCGACATGACAACAACCACCGCCGCGCGTAGCTCGTACGCGGGCACCCTGGCGCTCGCCGCACTCGCCCCGATCACCTGGGGCTCCACCTACGCGGTCACCACCGAATTCCTGCCACCGGACCGTCCGCTCTTCACCGCGCTGATGCGCGCACTGCCCGCCGGGCTCGCGCTGCTCGCCATCACCCGAGTCCTGCCGCGCGGCATCTGGCTCGGGCGCGCCGCCGCACTCGGCGTGCTCAATATCGGTGCGTTCTTCCCGCTGCTGTTCTTGGCCGCGTACCGGCTGCCCGGCGGTGTGGCCGGCGTGCTCGGCGCGGTCGCCCCGATGTTCGCGCTGGCCTTCGCGACCGTCGTACTCGCCGAAAAGCCCAATGGGCGCAAGGTGATCGCGGGTCTGATCGGTGTCTTCGGTGTCGCGCTCGTCGTGCTGCGGGCCAATGCCCAACTCGACACCGTCGGCGTCGTCGCCGGACTCGCGGGCGCGGCGTCCATGGCGATGGGCACCGTGCTCACCCAGCGCTGGGGGCGGCCCGAAGGCGTCGGACCGCTCGCGATCACCGGATGGCAGCTCACCGCGGGCGGCCTGTTCATCGCACCGCTCGCCTTCCTGATCGAGGGTGCACCGCCCGCGCTCGATGGTTCGGCCATCGGCGGCTACCTGTACCTCGGCGTGATCGGCACGGCGCTGGCGTACTTCCTCTGGTTCCGCGGCATCTCCCGGGTGCCCGCCACCTCGGTCGCGTTCCTCGGACTGCTCAGCCCGGTCTCGGCGGCGCTGATCGGGTGGATCGCACTGGGTCAGGCGCTGAGCCCACTGCAGGTGCTCGGACTCGCCATCGCCCTCGGCGGCACTCTGCTCGGACAGGTGGTCGCCAAGCCACGGGTCGCGCCCGCGGTGACCGAGCGTCGCGTGCCGGTGGGAGTCCGTTAGAAAGTCCAGGTCGAAATGGGTTGACCTTGACGTAACGTCAACTTGCAAGCTGTTTGTACCGACGAGAAAGAAGGGAGAACAGGTCATGAATTCGGACACCGAATGGTCCATCCAGGATCTGGCCAAGGCGGCCGGTACCACCAGCCGCACACTGCGCCACTACGGGCAGCTCGGGCTGCTGCCGCCGAGCCGGATAGGCGCCAACGGCTACCGCTTCTACGACCAGGACTCCCTGGTTCGGCTGCAACGCATCCTGCTACTGCGCGAACTCGGCCTCGGCCTTCCGGTCATCGCCGAAGTTCTCGCGGGCGAACAGGACACCGCCGCCGCGCTGCGCACGCACCTGGAACTGCTTCGGCACGAACAGGATCGGATCCGGCGCCAGATCGAGTCGGTGACCAACACGCTGCACAAGACGGAACGAGGTGAACAACTCATGGCAGCAGAGGTTTTCGACGGTTTCGACCACACTCGGTACAAGGATGAGGTGATCGAACGCTGGGGCAAGGACGCCTATGAGCGCAGCGACCGCTGGTGGCGTTCGCTCAGCGAGGCGGACAAGAACCTGCACTTCCAGGCCCACCTGGATATTGCCGCCGACTACGGCCGGGCGCATGCGGCCGGTCTCGCCCCCGATAGCGACGAGGTCCAGGCCATTGTCGCGCGGCACTACGAATGGGTGGGCGGCGGTTCCCAAAGCCGCCCGTCCTTCGAGCACTTCACCGGACTCGGCGAAATGTACGTCGCCGACCCGCGATTCGCGGCCAACTACGACGTACACGGTGAAGGGACAGCCGAATTCGTGCGCGACGCGATGAAGGCGTACGCCGAGGCCAACCTTCGGTAGTCCGAAAGCTCCCGTGCTACTGGGGGATCGAGTAGCGGGGCGTCCGCATATTGCGTGCGGGCGCCCCGCTTTGCGATATCTGCCATGGCGATTCGGTTCCATGCGGCCGGGCACCGGCCGAGTGGGCGCACCGGCGATGTTTCGACCGGTAGCCGAACCGGTAGTGGCGCCGCTCGCGGCCGCCGTCGTGCCGTCGACCGGCCGCTGGATTGCGACGCTATTGAGCCGAGCCCGGCGGCCGTAGGATCGGGTGGTCCGCAACGAGCGGGGAGGAGCGTCGACGATGCTGTACAAGAGTGAGGATCGGGCCCCGAGTGGTGCGGTCGCGCAGACCGCCGCGGTGCTCGCGGTGCTCGGCGGACTGACCGATCTGATCGGTGGTACCGCGCTGCTGATCGACTTCATCGGCAATCGCAGCCGCTTCGACAATTCCCTCGTCATCTTCACCACACTCGGCGCGGCGCTCATGGCCTTCGCCCTGATCTTCGGCGGCGTCCAGCTCTGGCGTCAGGACGAGACCGGTCGATACACGCTGATCGTCGCGTCGGGCGTCTCGATCGCCATCGGCATTGTCGGACTGGCCTTTTCGCTCACCAACCACGAATTCGGCCTCGGTATCTTCTGGTGGTCCACCGCCGACCACCATGTCTGGGTGTCACCGCTGTTCGGCCTCGTCGGCCAGACGAGCGCCCTGATTCAGGAAAACCTGCTCCGCAGCGCGATAGACCTCGCCCTACCACTGCTCGTTCTCCTGTTGGCCGCCAACGGGTACGCCGCCCGCTGGACCGCCGCCCGCCCCACCCGTCCGCCCCACCCTGCCCTGACCTACTGATCGCGCTCGCATCGAGCGAAACCGCCATGGCGCGGTAGAGTTTCGCGATCGAAGTGGGAGGGAGATCTCGATGGGTTACCCATACGGCCAACCGGGTTATGGCTATCCGCAACCCACATACGGCTATCAGCAGCGGGCGAGTGGTGGTACCGCGCTCACCGCCGCGGTCTTGGCGGTGATCGTTGGCCTACTCGGCTTCATCGGTGTGATCTTCGGATTGTGCGTCGCTATCAACGAGAGCAACAAATCGTCGGACTATCGCCGCTACGGTGCGCCGCCACCGGAAGTGCCCGGCTCCGTCTACGCCCTGATCGCAGTCGGGGGACTCATCGCATTTCTCTGGCTGCTCGGTGCGATGCTCCTGTTCCGCCGGAGAACGGCGGGCCGGGTAATTCTGATCATCATGTCCGCGCTCAGCCTGATCGTCTCCGTCTTGGGCCTTGTCACCGGCAATCCCATCACTGCCATCGTGGGCGTCATCCCGCTGACCATCCTCATTTGCGCTTCCGTCAGTTCCACCGGCCGCTGGATCGCCGCAGCCCGCATGCACCACCCCTACGGCCAGCCGGTCCAACCGTATGCGGCGCCGTATGGTCAGCCCGTGCAGCCAGCGGCCGCGCCTTATGTGCAACCTGCGCCCTTCGGGCAGGCATATGGCCAGGTACCGGATCCCTATCAGCAGCCAGGCTTTCAGCCCGGGCAGTATCCGCAGCAGCCTCCGGTCGGTCAGCCGCCCTATCCGTACCAGTGACCTACCCGCCGGTCGTCCCGGCCTCGCTACGCGGACAGTCCAGTCGCGCTGAAGCCAACTTCGCGCCGTATCGATGACTGCACGCCGTATACCGGCGCAAGTGATGGCGCGGCACGTGGGCGATACCGCCGCGCTCGTGCACCTTCAGTCGCTTCGGAGCCGAGATCACTGCCATCGGATCGGTAGTGGGTTCCAGTACCTCCCAATCGATGTCGATGGCGGTCAGTGCCCGCGCGGCGGGCCGGAACCAATGTGACGTGGCCACAACTGTTTGCGGGCCGGGCGCGGCTGTCGGCTAGCCCCGAAGCGCTTGCATCAGTTGGTCTTCGGTGATGGGGGGTACTGGGAGAGGGTGGGCGGCGGTGGCGCGGAGGCCATCGAGGAGTAATGCCAGGTGGCGGCGCCAGGCTTCGGGGGCGATCTTGGCGGTGGCTTCGATGATGCGGGTGTGCGACCAGGTGATGAAGGCGATGTCTTCCAGGACCCAGTCGGGGCGCAGTGCGCCGGATTCTTGTGCGCGGGTGACGATTCGGCGCATCAGGCCGTGGCCGTATTCCTGGGCGCGGGCAATGGCGGGGCTCGGGGCGCCGCGTAGGGCGAGGTCGCTGAGCAGGCGGTCGGCGGCCTGGACTTCGCAGACCTTTTCGACCAGGTAGACGAAGGAGTCCCAGGGGTCCTGGATTTCGAGCGCTTGCTGGGCGATGCGGGCGCCGGATCCGATGCGGTCCTCGACGGCGGCGGCGATGAGATCGTCGCGGGTCGGGAAGCGGTTGTAGAGGGTGCCGATGGCGACCCCGGCGCGGGCGGCGATTTCCTTGAGCGGCGCGTCGAGGCCGCGTTCCTCGAAGACCGCGCGGGCGGCGGATACGAGCGCGTCCCGATTGCGTTGGGCGTCGCTGCGTAACGGCTTGTCCACGGGCATTCGCCGATCCTACAAATCCGCGGACGGATCTATCTTGAGCATAGGTTCAAGTTAATGCTATCGTCGAAACTAACTTGAACTACTGCTCAACTTAGCGAGGAAGTATGACCAAGACGATCGCGATATTCGGATTCGGGCCCGGGCTCGGCATGGGGACCGGGCGGCGGTTCGGTCGGGAAGGGTTCCGGGTGGCGGTCATCGGCCGGAACCCGGATAAGGCGCACCAGCACGTCGAGGATTTGACCGCTGATGGCATCGAGGCCGCCGCCTTCCCCGCGGATCTCACCGACGAGAAGCAGCTGCGCAGTGCGGTCGACGATATTACGAACAAGTTCGGCCAGATCGATGTCGCCATGCACGGCGCCGCCATGGATATGGGCGACCGCATCCCATCGACCCTGGACGTCGATGCCGACAACCTCCGGGTCCCGCTGGAGGTGAAGGTGTACTCACCGATCTGGATGACCCGTGCCGTTGCCCCTGCAATGCTCGAGCGCGGCGAAGGGGCGCTGCTGTTCTCCTCCGGAGTCTCCGATAAGAACCCGCTCCCGTACCTTTCCAACGTCGGTGTCGCCCTCGGCGCGCAACGCAACTACGTCCGCCAACTCGCCATCGAACTCCAGGGCACCGGCGTCTACGTGGGCCTGCTCAGTATCGGCGTCCTGATCGGCAACAGCAAGGCCGAGCGCATCATCGACGAGCACCCCGAAGCCATCCCGGCGGGTTTGGAGATCGTCCGCATGAGCAATGACGAACTGGGCGACCACTATTGGCGCATGTACACCGCCCGCGACACCGTGGAATCGAATATCGGCTTCCCCGAATGAGTTACGGCCGGGTCGACACCGAGACAAGCTGTATCAACGGGCTCGGCCGAGCCCGCGCGCACCCGCGGGAATCGGGCTGCCCACCTGCGGCGCTACACCGCGCACATCGACTGCAGGACACCCTTCAGAATCGGTGCGCCGTATGTGGTCGGCGCGAATGCCAGCGTCTGCGCCATCGACAGCGGTGTGAGGATGGTGTCGCTGATGCCGGTCCATCCGGCCGCCAGATTGGCGACCGTGAGCAGCAGGCTGGTCACATCCAGGGTCAGGGTGGCCAGGTCGAAGGCGTTCTCCACCTTCATATCCGCCAGCGCGACGGTGTCGAGCGCCTTGCCCTCGTACAGATCGAAGCCGAGGTTGGTCAGGAAGGTCACCGGACCGTAGTCGAGTGCGTCGACGAGTGGGCCCAATTCCTCGGTGCGGCGCATCAGCGCCAGCTTGGCGACCCGGTTATCGCGCAGAAAGCCCTGCAGCGATTCGGCTCCCGCATTCAATCCGACCCGGTCCAGCGGCAGATCGGCCTGTTCGAGGAAGGCCCTGGTGCGTTCGACCAGCGTCCGCGTGGTCAATTCGGCCACGGGCGTACATGTTCCGTTCGCCCGCACCAGCGTGTTGGCGAGATCGACCAGCGGCGTCGGCAATTCGACGTGCTCGGTGTAGAGGGAGTCGTCGAGCACCAGCTTCGGATACGCGTTCGGCGCGGCGCAGTTGGCGGCCAGGAAGTCCTGCACCGTGCGCGCCAGCGATTTCACACCGCTGAACACCGCACCGACGATCGGCTTGAGGAAGAACCCGACGGTGGGCACCAGACTGGCCGCGAACTGCGCCGGAATCTTCACGATCCGGGTCGCGAGGATGAAGACCTCGATGACGTCATTGACCGTCAGCCGCGATACCGACATGGTGGTGTCCAGTCGTCCGGTCCGGACCGCGTCCAGGCCGTTGACCAGGTAGGTGACGATCGGATCGTCCAGGAATTCGGTGCGCTCGTTCACCGTGGACGGCGCGACCGGCAGTCCGTCCCGGTGTACCCGCACCGCGGCGATGGTGTTGCGGAAATCGGCGACCTGATGGTCGAAGGCGGTGATCTGCGCGGCCGGAACCGTAGTGCGCAGCGCGGTCGCGGCTGCGGTGACGATGTCGTCGAAGGTCGGCGCGCCGGTGACGCATACCGCACCCGCATCATCGACCGCCGTCGTCGCCAGGGAATCGAATTCGGCCGCCTGTGCGGGAGCCGGGACGACTATCGCGCTGCCGAACACAGCGAACAGTGCTAGCAGGCATACGAACGGGGCCGCACCCATGCGCGCGGCAGCGCCTGGGAATCGGGTAGGGGAGTTACGCATCATCAGGTCTTTCGAGTCGGTCGGTCGTTGGTGCAGTCGACGAACCAACGCGAGGGCACGCGTACTGGACGTCCGATCAGTTCGCGTGGATATGTAATAGCCGATCGATTGCCATCGCATAGCCATTTCGGCAAACTTCTGGAGAAATCTGGATGGCATCCGTTCCACTTCGGCCTACCGCGCGACTCCACCCGGACCTCGCGCGGACTTCCGATACGCTGGGCTCCCGTGACCGTCGCATCGTCCCCGGGTAACTCCGCAAACTCCGCCTCACAGTTCGATCTGATCGTCGTCGGCTCCGGATTCTTCGGGCTGACCGTCGCCGAGCGCGCCGCCAATCTGCTCGGCAAACGGGTGTTGGTAATCGATCGTCGCTACCACCTCGGCGGCAACGCCTATTCGGAGCCGGAGCCGCAAACCGGGATCGAGGTGCACAAGTACGGGGCGCACCTGTTCCACACCTCGAACAAGCGGGTGTGGGATTACGTGACCCAGTTCACCGAATTCACCGGCTACCAGCACCGGGTCTTCGCGATGCACAAGGGACAGGCCTACCAGTTCCCGATGGGCCTCGGTTTGATCTCCCAGTTCTTCGGCCGCTACTTCACCCCGGACGAGGCGCGCAAGCTGATCGCCGAACAGGCCTCGGAGGTCGAGACCAAGGACGCGCAGAACCTCGAGGAGAAGGCGATCTCGCTGATCGGCCGCCCGCTGTACGAGGCGTTCGTCCGCGACTACACCGCCAAGCAGTGGCAGACCGACCCGAAGGAACTGCCCGCGGGCAATATCACCCGCCTGCCGGTGCGCTACACCTTCGACAACCGCTACTTCAACGACACCTATGAGGGTCTGCCCAAAGAGGGCTACACGAAGTGGCTGGAGAATATGGCCGTCTCGGAGCTGATCGAGGTCCGGCTGAACACCGACTGGTTCGATGTGCGCGAGCAGATCCGCGCCGAGAACCCGGACGCACCGGTCGTCTACACCGGCCCGGTGGACCGCTATTTCGACTACAGCGAGGGCGAACTCGGCTGGCGCACCATCGATTTCGAGACCGAGGTGCTCGATACCGGTGATTACCAGGGCACCTCGGTGATGAACTACAACGACTCGGACGTGCCCTACACCCGCATTATCGAACCGCGGCACTTCCACCCGGAGCGCGATAGCTACCCGAACGACAAGACCGTCATCATGCGCGAATACTCGCGCTTCGCGCAGACCGGTGACGAGCCGTACTACCCGATCAACACGCCGGAGGACCGCGCCAAGCTGCAGGCCTACCGCAGCCTGGCCAAGCAGGAAACTGCAACGGCGAAGGTACTTTTCGGTGGTCGTCTCGGCACCTACCAGTACCTGGATATGCATATGGCAATCGGCAGCGCGCTGAGCATGTTCGACAATGTCCTGCGGCCGCACCTGGAGTCGGGCGAGCCTCTTTCGGATGAAAGCAACGAATGACCTCCCAATCGATTTTGGAAGACATGACCACCGAAACTCGCGCGAAGTCGCTGCTGCAGCGCATCATCCTGCCTCGGCCGGGTGAACCGCTGGACGTGCGCACCCTCTACCTCGAGGAGTCGCCGACCAACGCCCGGCGCGCGCACGCCACCACCCGCACCTCGCTGTCCATCGGCGCGGAGTCGGAGGTGTCGTTCTGCACCTACTTCAACGCATTGCCCGCGAGTTACTGGCGGCGCTGGAGCATCCTGTCCTCGGTGGTGCTGCGGCTCGAGTTGGCCGGACACGGCCGCGTCGACGTCTACCGGTCCAAGGCCGACGGTTCGCGAATCCACGTGCAGGGCAAGGAGTTCGCGGTCGCGCCGGGCACCGAATCGGTGCACGTGGAATTCGAAACCGACCTCGGCCCGTTCGAAGACGGCGGCTGGATCTGGTTCGACATCACCACCGATACCGCGGTCACCCTGCTGTCGGGCGGCTGGTACGCACCGGTCGAGGCGCCCGGTGCGGGCACCATCGCGGTCGGCATGCCGACCTTCAACCGGCCGACCGATCTGGTGAAGACCCTGGCCGCGCTCGGTTCGGATCCGCTGGTGCTGGAGAAGATCGCCGCGGTCATCGTCGCCGATCAGGGCAACCGCAAGGTGGTCGACGAACCCGGCTTCACCGATGCCGCCGCGGTGCTCGGCGATCGGCTCGCCATCCGCAACCAGCCCAACCTCGGCGGCTCGGGTGGTTACAGCCGGGTCATGTACGAGGCGCTGAAGACCACCGATGCCCAGTACATCGTCTACATGGACGACGATATCGAGATCGAACCCGATTCGATCCTGCGCGCACTGGCCTTCGCCCGCTTCGCCAAATCGCCCATGCTGGTCGGCGGTCAGATGCTCAACCTGCAGGAGCGTTCACACCTGCACAGCATGGGTGAGGTCGTGGATCGCGGCATCTTCATGTGGACCTCCGCGCCGAACGTCGAATACGACCACGACTTCTCCAAGCACCCGCTCAAGGACCGCGACAATTCCAAGCTGCTGCACCGGCGCATCGACGTCGACTTCAACGGCTGGTGGACCTGTGTGATCCCGCGTCAGGTCGCCGAGGAGATCGGTCAGCCGCTGCCGCTGTTCCTGAAGTGGGACGATGTCGAATACGGTTTGCGCGCCCGCGATCACGGCTATTCGACCGTCACCCTGCCCGGCGCCGCGGTCTGGCATATGGCGTGGAGCGATAAGGACGACGCGATCGACTGGCAGGCGTACTTCCACCTGCGCAACCGGCTCGTTGTCGCATCCCTGCATATGCCGGGCAATGGGCGCGGCATGGTCGTCAACACGGTCAAGGCGACCCTGAAACACCTACTCTGCCTGGAGTATTCGACGGTCGCCATTCAGAATCTGGCGATCAAGGACTTCCTCGCCGGCCCGGAGCGCCTGTTCCAACTGCTGCCGAGCGCGCTCGGCGCGGTACACGAAATGCGCAAGCAGTACCCGGACGCGGTCATCCTGCCGTCCTCCACCGAACTGCCGCTGGCCAGCCATAGCGGCGTCGGTGCGGTCGGTGAACCGGCGAATCCGCTCGCCAAGGTGGTCCGCCTGGCCAAGGGCGTTGTGCACAACTTCCGCCCGGCGCATGCCGAACACCATGAGCGTCCGCAGCTGAATGTGCCGACGCTGGACGCCCGCTGGTTCCTGCTCTCGCAGGTCGACGGCGTCACCGTCACCACCGCGGATGGTCGCGGCGTCGTCTACCGCAAGCGCGATCCGCGCCAGGCGCTCGGGCTGTTCAAGGAGGCCATGCGGCTGCGCAAGGAGCTGGCCGCCCGCTTCCCGGAGATGCAGCAGCGCTATCGCGCCGCCCACCCGAAGCTGACCAGCACGGCGGCCTGGGAGAACGTCTTCGGTATCGACACGAGAGATGAGCAGCAGTGAGTTTGGAAGCCCCGGCCGCGGACGACAACACCGCGGTGTCCGCGCCGAGTGCGAACGGCCACGGCGGTCCGGTGTCCGCGGTCCCATCGGGACAGTCACCCGAGGTCAAGATCATCAATGCGGTCCAGGCCGCCATCGGCGGTAGGCCCGAGGTGGTCAAGGCGGCCCGCGGCATGTCGCACTTCGGTGAGCACGCGCTCGGCTGGGTCGGCATCGCCGCGGCGGGCTGGCTCGTCGACAAGCCGCGGCGGCGGCAGTGGGCCGGGGTTGCGGTCGGCGCGGTCGGCGCGCACGCCGCATCCATCGTGATCAAGCGCATTGTCCGGCGGCCCCGCCCGAACGATCCATCGGTGCAGGTCAACGTCTCGACGCCGAGCAAGCTGAGCTTCCCGTCCTCGCACGCCACCTCCACCACGGCGGCGGCGGTGTTGCTCGGAAGATTGACCGGGCTACCCTTGCCTGCGGTGCTCGTCCCACCGATGTTGCTCTCCCGGGTTGTGCTCGGGGTGCACTATCCCTCCGACGTGCTCGCCGGTTCCGCACTCGGCGCCGCGTCCGCCGCTGTTGTGCTTGCCGCCGAAAAGAGACTCGATAGTGACCGCACAAGAAGAGACCTTGGTTGACATGAGTGAAGAGCCGACCAGCACCGACCTAGCCGAAGCAGTCGTCAAGGGCCCACCCAAGACGCTGGCGGGTGGGCTGTTCAAGGCGGTCCGGCCGCGCCAGTGGGTCAAGAACGTGCTGGTACTGGCCGCACCGCTGGCGGCAGGTCCCGATACCGCAACCGACTTGACGGTGCTCGCGCACGTCGGCCTCGCATTCGTGGTCTTCTGCATGGCGGCCTCGGGCATCTATCTGGTCAACGACGCGCTCGACGTGGAGGCCGACCGGGCGCATCCGACCAAGCGGTTCCGCCCCATCGCCGCGGGCGTCGTCCCGGTGAATCTGGCCTATCTGCTGTCGGTGGTGCTGCTGGTCGGATCGATCGCGGGATCGTTCCTCGCCTCGTGGCACCTGGCCGTGGTGATGACCGTCTACATCGGCATCCAGCTGGCCTACTGCATCGGCCTCAAGCACCAGGCGGTGCTGGACATCTGCATCGTGTCCTCGGGCTTCCTGCTGCGCGCCGTCGCCGGTGGCGCCGCCGCGAATATCGACCTGTCGCAATGGTTCCTGCTGATCATGGCGTTCGGCTCGCTGTTCATGGCCGCGGGCAAGCGCTATGCGGAACTGCAGATCGCGCTGAGCACCGGCGCCAAGATCCGCAAGTCGCTCGAGTACTACACGCCGACCTATCTGCGCTTCATCTGGACCCTCGCCGCGACGGCGGTGGTGGTGTTCTACGGCCTGTGGGCGTTCCAGCAGGACAATCTGAAGCACACCAATTGGTTCGCGATTTCGATGATTCCGTTTACTATCGCAATCCTGCGTTACGCGGTCGACGTCGATGGCGGCGAGGCCGGTGAACCCGAAGAGATCGCACTGGGGGATCGCATCCTCCAGTTCCTCGCAATCGCCTGGATCGGAGCGGTAGGTGTCGCTGTCTATCTCACCTGACGAACTGTTGGTAGAGGGAGTGGAGCGAACAGCACAAGCAACGGAGGAGCCGACCGAGAGGTCGGCTCGTTCCGGCTTGCGGTCCGCGCGGCTATCCCGAGCCACCTTCGTCGGTGGGATCGCGCTCACCGTCGTGCTCTTCTCGGTCGGCGCCTGGCAACGGCGCTGGATCGCCGACGACGGCCTCATCGTGCTGCGCACGGTGCGAAACCTGTTGGCGGGCAACGGGCCGGTCTTCAATACAGGCGAGCGCGTCGAAACCAACACCAGTACCGCATGGACCTATCTGGTGTGGTTCTTCAGCTGGCTCACCAGGGCCCGGCTCGAGTACGTCGTGCTCGGCGTCGCGCTGACCGTCTCGATGCTGGCCATCGTCTTCGCCATGCTCGGCGCCGCGCGGCTGTGGGGCGGCACCAAATCGGCGCTGCTGCTGCCAGCGGGCGTGCTCGTCTACATCGCGGTGCCCCCCGCCCGCGACTACGCCACCTCCGGACTGGAGAGCGGTCTGGTCATCTGCTGGCTCGGCCTGCTGTGGTGGCAGCTGATGCGCTGGAGTCAGACCGAGCGGGTGAAACTGCCCGCGCTGTTGGGTCTGGTGTTCCTGGCCGGACTCGCTCCGCTGATCCGGCCCGAGATGACCCTGGTCGGCGCGCTGGCGCTGCTGATGATCTTCCTGGCTCCGATGCCGGAGTCCCGGCTGCGCCCGATCCTCTTGCGCGGCTTGATCGTTGCCGCCGCCGGACTGGTGCCGATGGGCTATCAGGTCTGGCGGATGGGCTACTACGGCCTGCCCTATCCGAATACCGCGGTCGCCAAGGACGCGGGCGGTGCCAAGTGGGGGCAGGGCTTCAAATACCTGTGGGATCTGGTCGGTCCGTACTACCTGTGGGTGCCGCTGCTCGTGCTGCTGCTCATCGGTGTGCTCGCGGCTCGTTCGGCCCGCACCGAGACCGCGGATGCACCCGCATCGGATGAGCAGCGCCGCTGGACGGTGCGCCGGGTGCGCGAATGGCTGCACTCGCCCAGCGCGGTCGTCACGCTCATGCTGGGCAGCGGATTCGTGCTCACCGTCTACGCCCTGCGCGTCGGCGGCGACTTCATGCACGGCCGGATGCTGCTGCCGCAGCTGTTCTGCCTGCTGCTGCCGGTTGCCGTGGTGCCGCTGCGGGTGCCCGAGGGCGGCCTGCGGGCGGCGACGGCCGGACAGTGGTCCTTCGCGGTGATCCTGTGCGCGCTGCTCGGCACCGCGGGCTGGGCGCTGTTCGCGGCCAACACCACCGCCATCAAGACCGGCACCAAGATCAGCGCGTCCGGCATCGTCGACGAGCGCGTCTACTACGTGCTCAATACCGGCCACGATCACCCCATCCTGGCCGAGGATTACCTGGACTACCCGCGCATCCGCGCCATGGTGAACAACATCGCCGAAACCCCCGATGGCGGTGTGCTGCTGAACTCGCCGTCGTTCATGTTCTGGTACATCGCGCCCCCGCCGCAGCCGATTCCCGACGGCGGCGCCGGACATACCGTCTACTTCCTGAACCTCGGCATGACCAGCATGAACGTCCCGCTGGACGTGCGCGTCATCGATCAGATGGGCCTGGCCTATCCGCTGGCCGCGCATACCGACCGGCTCACCGACGGTCGGATCGGGCACGACAAGAGCCTGTACCCGGACTGGGTCGTGGTGGATGCCGGCATGGTCGATCGGCATCCGTGGATGCCCTGGTATATGGACGAAAAGTGGGTCACCCAGGCCCGCACCGCGATGACCTGCCCGGATACCGTGGCGCTGCTGATCTCCTCCCGAGATCCGCTGACCCTGGGCCGCTTCGAGCACAACCTGCGCAATGCGCTGCGGTTCGCGAAGTACCGTATCGATCGCGTGCCGAAGTACGAGATCGAGCGCTGCGGACTGGTCGACCCGTTCCCGCAGCCGCAACGCTGAGGTAACTGCCGTCCGAGTGGCCGGTGCTCGCCTCTCCAGTCACACGGGGCTCAGGGACCTCCCTGGGCCCCAGATGTATCGATGACCTGCGACAATAAACGTGGCGCATATCGCTTTATCTCTTTTTGATAACGCCACCACATCGATGTAGCGATAGGGTACGTGAGTACGCCCGCTGGAGGGCGTCCCCTTCAACGTGGGCGAACACCAGCGGTCAACGTAGAGAAGCGGTCGAGACACGGCCGCATAACGAAAGGCCGAAACTAGATGCGAGGCGTGATCGGGCGAAGCGCGCAGAATGGACGTCTGAAAACCCGTAGAGCCGGTTCGTGGTTCAAGCGGTCGGTGCTGATGTCGCTGGCTATCTTGCTGCCGCTCGGGGTGTCAGTAGCAGGTCCGGCGGGCTCCGCGTCGGCGGCGTTCAATCCGGACGCCTTCGACTTCTGGGTGGACTCCAGCATGGGTCCCATCAAGTCGCGGATCTTCCGCGCCGCGGACGGCAACACCGGGCGCGTGGTGTACGCGCTGGACGGCATGCGGGCCCGCGGTGACCTCAACGGCTGGGAGGCCGAGACCGAGGTCGCCCGTGAGCTCACCAAGTGGAATATCAACGTCGTCATGCCCGTCGGCGGTCCCTCCAGCTTCTACGCGGACTGGAACGCTCCCGGTAACTTCCTCGGTCTGAGTACCGGTTCGTCGGGTTCGGCCAACGGCTCCTCCTCGGGTTCCGCGATGACGGGCTCCTCGGGGTGGAACGAGACGCTGGGCAAGTCGAACACCTATAAGTGGGAGACCTTCCTCACCAGCGATCTGCGCAATGCGCTGCGTGACCGGCTCGGCTTCAGCCCGACCCGCAACGGTGTCTTCGGCCTGTCCATGGGCGGTAGCGCCGCGCTCACGCTGTCGGCCTACCACCCGGATCAGTTCGTCTATGCCGGTTCGTATTCCGGCTACCTGAACATCTCCGCGCCGGGCATGCGCGAGGCGCTGCGCCTCGCCATGATCAGCGCGGGCGGCTACAACATCGACGCGATGGCGCCGCCGTGGGGCCCGCAGTGGCTGCGCATGGATCCGTTCGTCTTCGCGCCGCGACTGATCCAGAACAACACCAGGCTGTGGGTCGCCGCGGGTAGCGCACTGCCCGGTCCCGGCGACGCGTCCTCGCCGATCGACATCATCCAGGGCACGCCACTCGAGGCGCTCGCATTGGTCAACACCCGGGCCTTCCAGGTGCGGATGGCGACGCTGGGTGCTCAGAATGTCAGCTACAGCTTCCCGTCGGTCGGTATCCACAACTGGCGCAACTGGGAGTCCGAGGTCTACCGCATGATTCCGGACCTCTCCGCCAACATCGGTTGATCTAGCTCGACCTTCTCGAAAACCGCCCGGTGTGTTCGCACACCGGGCGGTTTTCTGTTTGCTGGTATCAGTCCGTAACCCAGCTTGACAACGAATCGGCTGCGGGCCCTCGTCGATAGTTGTGGGATGAATCACTTTCCAGCAACATAGAGGCGTTCATCGTTTGATTGATGTACAGAGAGCATGCATACAGGTGGAATGTCTGTTTTGCGAAGGATGGTCCGTCTGTATATCCGATGAGGGGGTCGGTCGAAGTTGCAAATAGTTTGCTGACAGGCCGT
Source organism: Nocardia sp. NPDC004278 (assembly GCF_053602975.1). Taxonomy (NCBI): domain Bacteria; kingdom Bacillati; phylum Actinomycetota; class Actinomycetes; order Mycobacteriales; family Nocardiaceae; genus Nocardia; species Nocardia sp. NPDC004278. Next base: position 262,990 of record NZ_JBSGEQ010000006.1, on the reverse strand, counting down.
CTGGACGAAAGGTCGAGTCGAATGCGAAGTGTGCGCTGGAAGCGTTGGCCCGGAAGCTCCGTCGGTTCCTCGACCCGGGCGACCAGTGGTGCCTGGGCCAAGAAATGGGTGCTCGGCGTGGCGACGGCCGTGCTCTTACCGCTCGGCATCGCAATCGCGGGCAGCGGCGCCACCGCGTCGGCGGGCTTCAACCCGGCGGCCTTCGACTTCTGGGTCGACTCGCCGGTGATGGGCCCGATCAAGACCCGGGTGCTACGCGCGGCGGACGGCAATACCAACCGCGTGGTCTACGTGCTGGACGGCCAGCGGGCGCCGGAAACCCTCAATGGCTGGGAGATCGAGACCAACGTCCCCGAGGTCCTGGCGAGCTGGAACATCAATGTGGTCCTGCCGGTGGGTGGCATGTCGAGCTTCTACGCCGACTGGAACGCGCCGAGCAACTTCTTCGGCATCTCGCCGGGATCGGCGGGTTCGTCCACCGGATCCGGTGCGACGGAGGCCTTCCTGGCGGGGCCGGGTAAGAGCTACCGCTACGACTGGGAAACCTTTCTGACCCAGCAACTGCGGTTCGCGCTGCGAGATCGCTTGGGGTTCAATCCGAATCGCAATGGTGTATTCGGTCTGTCGATGGGCGGCAGTGCCGCGCTGACGCTGGCGGCCTATCACCCGGATCAGTTCAGCTTCGCCGGTTCGTACTCGGGCTACCTCAATATTTCGGCGCCGGGTATGCGGGAGGCGATTCGGGCGGCGATGATCGACGCGGGCGGCTACAACGTGGATTCGATGGCGCCGCCGTGGGGTCCGCAGTGGCTGCGGATGGATCCGTTCGTCTTCGCACCGCGCCTGATCGCGAACGGCACCCGGGTATGGGTGGCCGCCGGTAGTGGGCTGCCGATGTCCGAGGATCTGACCATCCCGTTCCTGGCGGCCACCGACCGTGTCGTCAGGGGTGCGCCGCTCGAGGCGCTCGCCTTGGCGAATACCAGGGCATTCCAGGTCCGCATGATGACATTGGGAGCGCAGAACGTGGTGTATTCGTTCCCGTCCGCCGGTCTGCACGCGTGGACCAACTGGCAGGACGAGGCCTACCGCATGATCCCGGACCTCTCGGCCAGTATCGGTTAGCCCCAACCGTGAAACGGACCGCCTGAAGTACCGGGTGGTCCGTTTCTTTTGTTCGGACCAACATATTTGCTTACTTGTTGCTTGTGTGGTTGTCGGTGAAGCAGTTTCGGTGCGCATGCCCGGTGTGGGTCCGTAGTGTGAGTCCACGCTGGTAATTCTCTGGACTCCATCACGATCCGGTATTGCGGCAGCCTTTCGGCTCGGGTGTGATTCGAATATGCCTATGTACAAGCGGTAAACGCTGAGATGTTCTGCTCGCGGGAGGCGTCGGTGTGAGTGTCGATCCGCGTGCTCGGCGGTGGCGATCAACGGTGATCGCACGGGCAAAGGTCGAATTGATGCGATCCAGCGGAGTGCGCGGGATAGTTGCCAGTGGTCGCGGTGGTGGGCGGCTGCGACCGTTCGATGGTCGGGGGCCCAAGTTTTGGCGCTGCCATTCGTGATCGCGGAATATCAATGTGGTTATGCCGGTGCGTGTGCATCACCCGGACCAATTCCGCTATGCCGGTTTGTATTCGGGCTATCCGAATAATGTCCGCGCCCGGTGAGCGCGGGGTCTGCGGCTGGTTCTGCTCGACGCTGGCGGCTTCGCTATCGACGTCAAGTGGGATCTGTGTTGGCCGCGCAATGGCCCGTTCATGTGCGCCGACCTGCTGCGCGCGAATGGAACTCGGCTGTGGATCTCCTCGGGCAATGGCCAGAACGGCTCGCGTGATGTGATCAATGCGCCGATCGACGTCTGCCACCTCGGCGATGCGATCACGCTCGAGACGATCGCAATGGCCGATACCCGGGCCCGGCCGACTCGCTCGGCCCCGCGAAGGCGGTCTTCGATTGCCCGGCAGTCGGCCCGCACCACTGGGCCGATCAAGTGTTCGAGATGCTGCCGGATCTGAGCAGGAACCTCGGGTGAGCGATTCCGGACTCCCTAGTGCCCCTAATCTTTGTTCGAAATTCCCGTTCCGACACGACATCTCCGGGCGAACGCGCTAAGGTCACCGCACGATCACAGCTTGTGAACGTGCGGAATTCGGCCACTCGATTACCCCGGTCTTGCTAAGACTTCGCATGTCGAATAACCTCCAGCGAGCGCAAGTGTGACCAGATCGTTGTAGCGCCGTCTCTTGTGCCGGAATGTCGGGTACCGGTTGGCATGTGACGCGCGTCTCGTTGGCAGCACGGGTGCTGCCCGGCCCCTCATGGGCTACGGGCGGCACCACAACAGCAGAAAGAGAGCAGGATTCATGCGTTTCGGCAGGGCGGCCGCGCCGAAGAGAACCAAGTCGGGACGGCGAGGCAACCCTCGTGGTTGGCGTAGTCGAATTCTGGGTGTCGGTGCCGCTGCGTTGGCGCTGCCGATCGCCGCGGGCGTGACGGGCCCGACCGTCGCCATGGCCGCACCGGTCCACGGCCCCGCTTTGCGGGCGCCGTCCGGCGGCTTCGAGGACCTGATGGTCCCGTCGGTGATGGGCCCGATCAAGGTCCAGGTGCAGTGGGCGGCGCGCGGCGGTAACGCGGCGGTCTACCTGCTCGACGGTCTGCGTGCTCGCGACGACCGCAATGCCTGGTCGTTCGAGACCAACGCCCTCGATCAGTTCAAGAACGACAACATCTCGCTGATCATGCCGGTCGGCGGTCAGTCGAGCTTCTACGCCGACTGGTATGCGCCGAGCAACACCAACGGCCAGAAGACCACCTACAAGTGGGAGACCTTCCTGACCAAGGAACTCCCCGCCTTCCTCGAGGGCTACGGCGTGTCGCGCACGAACAACGCGGTTGTCGGCCTTTCCATGGGTGGCTCTGCCGCGCTGGCGCTGGCTGCCTACCACCGCGACCAGTTCAAGTACGCCGCCTCCTACTCCGGCTACCTGAACATCTCCGCGCCGGGCATGCGTGAGGCGATCCGCATCGCGATGCTGGACGCGGGCCGCTTCAACGTCGACTCGATGGCCGCGCCGTGGAGCTCGCAGTGGCTGCGGATGGACCCGTTCGTCTTCGCCCCGCAGCTGAAGGGTCTGCCGATGTACATCTCGGCGGCCAGCGGTCTGCCGGGTCAGTACGACCGGCCGAACTCCGCGGTCGGCTACTTCAACACCGCCAACGGTATGGCGCTGGAAGCGCTCTCGCTGGTGAACACCCGTGCGTTCCAGTCCCGCCTGGCCTCGCTCGGCATTCCGGCGCAGTTCGACTTCCCGGCCGCGGGTACGCACTCGTGGAAGTACTGGGAGGCCGAGCTGTGGAACTCCCACAACGGCATCCTCGACGCCACCGGCGGTTGGTGATTCAGGGATAGGACGCCGAACGGCGCCGTCCGCTTCCGACTCGGAAGCAGACGGCGCCGTTCGGTTTTCGGGGCTGCCCGCTGTGTTTTTCGGATCGCTGAATCAGACAGTGCGCTCTGCTGCCGCGTGTCCTACCAGGAACCGCGAGGTAGCGGGGGTAGGAAGCTCTTGTGGCAGGAGTTGCATTCGGCAGCAGGGGGCGGCGCGGATGGCGTGACGGACGTGTGGCCCGCCGGGCCGCGCTGCTCGCCACCGCCGTGGTGATTCCGCTCGCCTCAGGTCCTTCCCCGATCACCGCACCCGCAAACGCACAGCCCGCGGTCGCTCCGGTCGCGGTCCCGACGGTGCAGAAGGTGGTCTGGCTCACCGATCGGCGGGTCGCGCTGTGGGTCGATTCGCCATCGATGGCCACGCCCGTCCAGGTGCAGCTATTGCTGGCGCGGGATTGGAATACCCACCCCGATGCCAGGTTCCCGGCCTTGTTCATGCTCGATGGCCTGCGTGCCACCGATGACGAGAGCGGCTGGACCCATGAGGCGGGTGCGGTGGACTTCTTCGCCGATAAGAACGTCACCGTGGTGCTGCCGGTCGGCGGTCAGGCCAGCTTCTACTCCGACTGGCTACAGCCCGACAACGGCCACAACTACAAGTGGGAAACGTTTCTGACCAAGGAACTTCCGCCGCTGCTCGAGAGTCAGTGGCGAACCTCGGATATCCGTGGCGTCGAGGGCATTTCGATGGGCGGCACGGCCGCGATGTTCCTGGCCGGGCGCAATCCGAACTTCGTCAAATACGCTGGGTCCTACTCCGGTGTACTGACCACGACGACGCTCGGCATGCCGCAGGCGATCCAGTTCGCCCTGCGCGATGCGGGCGGATTCGACTCGGCCGCCATGTGGGGTCCGCCGGGTGGACCGGAATGGGACGGGCACGACCCCTACGCGCTGGCCGACAAGCTCAAGGGCGTCAGCCTCTACATCTCCAGCGGCAGCGGCTCGACCGGTCCGTTCGACCAGGCCAGCGGCATTCCGGGGGTCAGCACCAATTACGCGGGCATGGGGCTGGAGATCCTGTCCCGGCTGACCTCGCAGAATTTCGTGGCCAAACTGGGCAAACTATCCATCCCGGCCCAGGTGAACTACCGCCCCTCCGGCACGCATTCTTGGCCGTACTGGGATTTCGAAATGCGCCAGTCCTGGCCGCAGGCCGCCGCGGCGCTCGGTGTCGATCCGGATAAACCGCCGTGCCAGACAGCCGGTGCGATCGGCGCGTTGGTGGGCGGCAGCGGCTGGCTCGGCGACTGCGTCACCAGGGAGTACCAGGTGGCGGGCGGTACCGCACAGGACTTCAAGGGTGGCCGGGTCTTCTATTCGCCGCCCGAGGGCGCGCATCCGGTCGCGGGCATGATCGGCGGCGGTTATCAGGCGGCGCTGGGGCCGGGCGGTCCGCTCGGCCTGCCGACCGGCGATGAGCGCGGGCTGCCCGATGGTCGCGGACGCATGCAGACCTTCCAGAACGGAATGCTCTACTGGACCCCGCGGACCGGCGCCCAGGTGGTGCGCGGCGCGATCCTCGATGAATGGGGTAGGCAGGGCTTCGAGACCGGCCCGGCCGGATACCCCACCGCGCCGGAGGTCAAGACACCCGCCAAGGACGGCGCGGTCCAGTCCTTCGAGAACGGCCCGTTCTTCTACAGCGCCAGGACCGGTGCGCACCGGGTGCAGGGGATGATCCTGGGCAAGTACGCCGAATTGGGTTATGAGAACAGCCAACTCGGCTTCCCGGCCACGGAGGAGACTCCCTCGAAGGATTTCGGCCGCTTCAGCAAGTTCGAGGGCGGAAATATCTACTGGAGTCCGCTTTCGGGCGCGTGGCCGGTGCGTTCGGGCCCGATCATGGATATGTGGTCGGTGCTCGGCTATGAGAACGGCAGGCTCGGTTATCCGACCAGTGACGAGTTCGGCATTCCGGGCGGCTATCAGCAGAATTTCCAGACCGGCTACATCACCGTGCGCGATGGCAAGCCTGAAGTTCACGGTATCTAATTCCGGTCAGTCTGTTTTCTGATCAATTGCACCCGCAGACCCCCTTCAGCGACCTGCGAGCAGTCGCCATTGCTGGCTTTCCTCTAGCCTGGGTGGCGACCCAACCCTTAGCGAACAGATCGAGGACACGAATTCATGCATCGGACCCGTGGAAAGGTTATCGGCGTAGTCGTGGGGATCGCCGCTACCGGCTTGCTCGCTGCCTGCGGCAATAACGATTCGACGGCGACGAGTACGCCGACGATGTCCCACACCACGACGGCCGCGTCGCCGACCGCCGCCCCGACCAGCGCTGGTGCGACCGGACAGCCGCAGGCCCCCGAGCCCGCGCAGACGACCGTCGAGACGGCGACGCCCGAGCGCCCGCAGCCGGTCCCGACCAATGCCGTCCCGACCGAGGACAGCTCCAAGCTCACCGACAAGGACAAGAAGTTCCTGGACGCGCTGAAGGCCGCTGGCGTCACCACCGCGTCACCCGATATCGCGCTGAGCATCGGCGCCTACGTCTGCCAGGGCGTCGCGGCGAATGCCTCCGACCAGGATCTGATGACCTTCGTCTCCGCGATGGCCGGGTCGGATCCGTCCTTCGATCCGGCGAAGATGCCGGTGGAGAAGGCCGGAAGGATCTACATCGATACGGCTAAGGCGACGTACTGCCAGTGAGTGCGCGCGGTTCGGCGTCCCGCCGGTCCGGGAAACCGGTGGGGTGCCTGCTCTTCATCGGGCTGGTCGTGCTCGTCGTCATCATCGCGGTGGTGCTGTGGTTCGTACTGGCCGGGCGACTGCGCCCGCCCAAGCCGGGTCCGAAGCCGCCGCCCGCACCGCCAACCTCGCAACCGGCCTGGTGTCCCGATGTGCAGATGATCTCGGTGCCCGGGACCTGGGAATCGAACAGCAATGACGATCCGCACAATCCGACGGCGAATCCGATCTCGCTGATGCTCAATGTTTCGGGGCCGCTATCGCAGCAGTTCCCGCAGGGGCGGGTGGACGTCTACACCACCCCGTATGTCGCGCAGTTCTCCAATCCGATCGCGATCCCGCCGGACGGCCAGCAGTCGTACAACAACAGCCGCTCCGAGGGTTGGCAGCGCACGATCGACATGATGGCGAGTCGGTATCGCGACTGTCCGCTGACCACGTACGTGATCGCCGGGTTCTCCCAGGGCGCGGTGATCGCGGGCGATATCGCCAACCAGATCGGCGCAGGCAATGGACCGGTACCCGCGGATAAGGTGCTCGGCGTGACGCTGATCGCCGACGGCCGCCGCACCGGTGACGGTGGAACCGGCCAGGCCATCCAGGTCGGCACGGCGCCAGCGGGTGTCGGCGCGGAAGTCGCGCTCAATGGATTGAAGGTTCCCGGCATCACGATGACCGGTGCGCGCTCGGGTGGGTTCGGTTCGCTCGCCGACCGCACGTACACCATCTGCGCGCCGGGCGACATGATCTGCGATTCACCCCGAGACGCGTTGAGCCCCCTGAACATCGTGGGCAGTGTGCTGACCCTGGTGCGCGCGGTGGGCAACCCGGTGCACAGTCTGTACAACGGCTACGTGGTCGACGGTAATGGCACCACCGCGACGCAGTGGACGGTGAGCTGGGCCAATGGGTTGATCGAGGGGGCGCCGCATCCGGCGCATTCGTGAGATCGCACAGCAAACGTGCGCTCGGACCGGTGTTCGCACGCGTGGTGCTGCGACAACCGCACTGGAGTTCCGTCGCACGCTGTAAAGTGCGCCTGATGATCGCGACGCAGGCAACTGCCCCCAGAAGCGTGGGCACGTGTGGCCTCGCGTCGCGCCCACATTTCCTTACAGCCAGGAGCATGAGTTCATGACAGAAGCCGCCGCACCGGCCACCACGGCGAGCCGTGAAGCGGATGCTGAGTTGACCGCACTGGGCACTCCTCTGCGATCCTTCCGCTTCGCGGCGGCGGGCGAGGGAAATAAGCAAGAGGGCGGGGCCCGCAAGTTCATCCAGACGGCGCAGCAGGCCGAGGAGTACGGCTTCGACACCTTTGTCGTGCCGGATCATCTGGGTGACCAGATCGGCCCGATCGCCGCGCTCGGTGCGCTGACCCAGGCCACCGAGCGGATCCGGCTGGGAACCTCGGTGCTGGCCAATGGCTTCCGGCATCCCGTGGTGCTGGCCAAGGATCTGGCCACCATCGATGTGCTGTCCAAGGGCCGCCTCGAGGTCGGCATCGGCGCAGGCTGGAAGCAGGACGAGTTCCTTGCCGCCGGTCTGCCCTACGAGGCGCCGGGCGTGCGGCTCGCGAAGCTGGACGAGACGCTGAGCATCCTCGATGTGCTGCTGCGTGGCCAGGAGTGCACCTTCGAGGGCAAGTACTACCAGGTGCACGGCGTCAAGGGCACGCCACGGCCGCGCCAGGGTCCGCGCCCGCCGATCTGCACCGGCGGCGGCGGACCGAAGATGCTGCGCCTGGCCGCCAAGCACGCCGACATCATCTCGGTCGTTCCGGTCACCACCAAGAACGGCAAGGGTCTGCTCTCCGGCATCACCTTGGAGAAGACCATCGAGAAGGTGAACCTGATCAAGGAGGCGGCGGGTGACCGGTTCGCCGATATCGAGCTGAACTGGGCCATCACCGCGATCGTCATTACCGACGATCGGGAGAAGACCGCCGAGATGGCGCTGTCCGCGATCGATCGCGGTCTGCACCCCGACCTCGAGGTGGACGTCAAGCTGTCGGTCGAGGACATTCTCGCCTCCCCGTATGTGGCGATCGGCACATTCGAGGAGATCGCCGAACAGATCCGTCAGGTGCGGCAACTCACATCGATGTCCTATGTCGGTGTGTTCCCCACCCAGATGGACGCGTTCGCGCCCGTGATTCCGCTGCTGCGGGGAGAGTGACCCGGTCTTCTCTGTAACATGACTCTGGTTTGAGAACATCTAGCCGATAGCGGTCTACCGCGCAGACCGCAATAAAATCTGCAGGCTGGCTCTCGCATGTAGAGCACCCGCTGCGATAGCGAGTCGGGGCCTCACAGGTAACAGCGGCGATATCGCCGTCTTGCTGCGTGTGCCTCGGAGGAGATGAAGGAATGGACGAGACTTTCGACGATTACCTGGATGAGACCGGGAACATCCGTATTCCCGATGACCACACCCTGGTAGACCACGTCGAGAAGCACACCCGCAACGACGCGAACACGCTCGCGTACCGCTACATCGATTACTCGCGTGAGCGTGACGGTGAGGCGCTGGAGCTGACGTGGCGTGAGTTCGGTGTTCGGCTGCGCGCGGTGGCCGCTCGACTGCAGCAGGTGACCAACCCGGGCGACCGGGTCGCGATCCTGGCCCCGCAGGGCCTGGATTACGTGATCTCCTTCTTCGCCGCGATCTACGCGGGCACCATCTCGGTTCCGCTGTTCGACCCGGACGAGCCGGGCCACACCGACCGCCTGCACGCGGTGCTCGGCGACTGCGAACCCTCGGCCATTCTGACCGCGAGCTCCTCCGCGGCCGGTGTGCGCCAGTTCTTCCGCTCGCTGCCCGCCGCACAGCGTCCGCGCATCATCGCGGTCGACGCGATCCCGGACAGTGTCGGCGAGAGCTGGGTGCGCCCTGATGTCGCCGTCGACGATATTGCCTACCTGCAGTACACCTCGGGCTCCACCCGCGTACCGGCCGGCGTCGAGATCACCCACCGGGCGGTCGGCACCAACCTGCTGCAGATGGTCGAGGCGATCAACCTGGACTGGAACTCGCGCGGTGTCACCTGGCTGCCGCTGTTCCACGATATGGGCCTGCTGACGGTGATCCTGCCCGCGGTCGGCGGCAAGTACATCACCATCATGTCGCCGAGCGCGTTCGTGCGCCGCCCGTACCGCTGGATCAAGGAACTGGCCGCACACAACGACGGTGCCGGAACCTTCGCCGCCGCACCGAACTTCGCATTCGAGCACGCCGCGGCGCGTGGTCTGCCGAAGAGCGGCGAGTCGCTGGATCTGTCGAATGTCATCGGCCTGATCAACGGCAGCGAGCCGGTCACCACCTCGTCGATGAAGAAGTTCAACGAGGCGTTCGCACCGTACGGCCTGCCCAAGACCGCGATCAAGCCCTGCTACGGCATGGCCGAGGCGACGCTGTTCGTCTCCGCGACCAAGGCCGAGGACGAGGCCAAGGTCGTCTATGTCGACCGCAACGAGCTCAATGCGGGCCGGATGGTCCGGGTCGAGCAGGGCGCCGAGAACTCCATCGCGCAGGTCTCCTGCGGTTATGTGGCGCTGTCGCAGTGGGCGGCCATTGTCGATCCGGAAACCGTCGACTCCGACGGCGGCGGACACGAACTGGCCGACGGCCGGGTCGGCGAGATCTGGCTGCACGGCAACAATATGGGCATCGGCTACTGGGGTCGCCCGGACGAGACCGCGGCCACCTTCCACAACAAGGTCACGCATCGTCTTATCGAGGGCAGCCACACCGACGGCACCGCGGCCGATGCGAACTGGATGCGCACCGGCGACTACGGCGTCTACTTCGAGGGCGAGCTGTACATCACGGGCCGGGTGAAGGACCTCGTGATCGTCGACGGCCGCAACCACTACCCGCAGGATCTCGAGTTCTCCGCGCAGGAGGCCTCGAAGGCGCTGCGGCCCGGTTTCGTCGCGGCATTCTCGGTGCCCGCGAACCAGCTGCCCGTCGAGGTGTTCGAACAGGGCAGCCATTCGGGCCTGAGCTTCGACGCCGATGACGCCTCCGAACAGCTCGTCATCGTTGCCGAGCGCGGGCCGGGCGCCGGTAAGGCCGATCCGCTGCCGATCGCGGACGCGGTCCGCGCCGCGGTATCCCAGCGCCACGGTGTGACCGTGCGCGATGTGCTCCTGGTACCCGCCGGGTCGATTCCGCGGACCTCCAGCGGCAAGATCGCGCGACGCGCCTGCAAGACTGCTTATCTGGAGGGAACGCTGCGGGGTGGTTACACCCAGCAGGCCTTCCCCGATGCACCGGAAGAGTAATTGCCCGAGGGTGGCGCCGTAGCGGCTGCTCGCAGGTCGATTCACCAGGATCGGCCCGATCGTGGACGCGCGGCGGGCCCTTCCCCCGCCAGGCGTCAATTCAACGGCGCGCCCGGTACCCAGACAGGTAGCTTGAGGAATTGATGGCTGACAACGAGGGCACGCCCACCCAGACGACCGAAATCGTGCCCGCCGCGGCGGACGCGATCGATACCGCTGACGCTTCGCAGTCCGCCGCGAAACCCGGCGCCGCGACGACCGATATGTCGGTCCCGGAGCTGCGGGAGTGGCTGCGGCGCTGGGTCTCCGACGCGACCGGTCAACCGATCGAGCAGATCACGGTGGACCGGCCGATGGAGGAGTTCGGGCTGGCCTCCCGCGATGCCATCGCCCTCGGCGGTGATATCGAAGAGCTGACCGGTGTGGTGCTGACCGCGACGATCTACTACCAGCATCCGACCATCGCGTCGCTGGCCGAGGTCGTCATCAATGGTGAGCCGGAGGCGCCGGAGGAGTCGGGTGACGACTCGTTCTACACGGCCGGATACCAGCCGGGCGAGGCGCACGATATCGCGATCGTCGGCCTGTCGACGCGGCTGCCCGGTGCGGGTGATACCCCCGAGTCGACCTGGGAATTCCTGATCAATCGCGGTGACGCGATCCGGGAGCGGCCCGAGGGACGGTGGGACGAGTTCACCGCCGATCCGGCGGTGGCTGCAAAGGTCGCCGAGGGCAATACACTTGGCGGCTACCTCGACCAAGACGTCATCAAGAACTTCGACGCGGAGTTCTTCGCGATGTCGCCGATCGAGGTCGAGCGGGTCGACCCGCAACAGCGGCTCATGATGGAGCTGACCTGGGAAGCGTTGGAGCACGCGCGAATTCCCGCGAGCGAGCTCAAGGGCGAGTCGGTTGGCGTTTTCGTCGGCACTTCTACCAATGACTTCCAGTTGGTGACCGCACTCGGATTGGGTGAGTCTGATCCGACTGCGCCTGCTTCGGCCGATGCGTATGCGCTGACCGGTGGATCCTCAGCCATCATCGCCAACCGGATCTCCTACTTCTATGACTTCCGTGGCCCCTCGGTCGCTGTCGACACTGCCTGCTCGTCCACGCTGGTCGCGGTGCACCAGGCTGTGCGCGCGCTGCGTTACGGTGACGCCGACCTGGCCCTTGCTGGCGGGGTGAACATGTTGCTCGCGCCAGCGATCACCCTCGGCTTCGACTCGATCGGCGCTTTAGCGAAGAACGGCCGTATCAAGGCGTTCTCCTCCGATGCCGACGGCATTGCCCGGTCCGAGGGCGCCGGTCTGGTGGTGCTCAAGCGGCTGGCCGATGCTGAACGTGACGGTGATTGCATTCTCGCGGTGATCAAGGGCTCGGCGGTCAACTCCGATGGCCGGTCCAACGGCATCGTGGCACCGAACCCGGATGCCCAGGCCGACGTGCTGCGCCGTGCCTACCGTGACGCAGGCATTGCGCCGTCCACGGTCGACTACATCGAGGCGCACGGTACCGGCACGCTGCTCGGTGACCCGATCGAGGCGGACGCCCTCGGCCGGGTGGTCGGCCGCGGTCGCGACGACGATAAGCCCGCGCTGCTCGGCTCGGCGAAGACGAACTTCGGTCACTTGGAGTCCGGTGCCGGCGCTGCCAGCTTGGCCAAGGTGGTCATGGCACTGCAGAACAACGTACTGCCGCCAAACGTCAACTATGTCGGGCCGAACCCGTACATCCCATTCGAGCAGGCTCACCTGAAGGTCGTCGATGAGCCGACGGAGTTCCCGCGCTACAGCGGCACCGCGACCATCGGTGTTTCCGGCTTCGGTTTCGGTGGCACCAATGCCCACGTTGTCATCCAGGAATACAAGCAGCCGACACCGGCTGGGGCTGAGCGGAACGAGACTGTCGGCTCAGCAGACGAGACCGCGGAACTTGTCACCGAGGCCGACGAATCGGCAGACCAGAGTGAAACGACCGACGCGGATATTGAGACCACAGATGTGGTCACCGAGGCCGATGAGATCGTTGCGAAGAGTGCCGAGCAGGTTGCGGGAGACGTAGCGGCCGTTGCGGAATGGTCGAGCGAGCGGGCCGAACCGCTGCCAGTGATCCTTGCTGTGTCGGCCTACCTGCCTTCGCGCCGCCGCCGCGCCGCAACCGAGCTGGCCGACTGGCTGGAGACCGCTGAAGGCCGTAACACTCCGCTCGAGGATGTTGCGCGCTCACTGGCCAAGCGCAGCCATTGGCGTTCGCGCGGCGTGGTCATCGCCAAGACTCATGAAGAGGCCGTCGCCGGGCTGCGTGCGATCGCCGCAGGCAAGCCTGCGGCTGGGGTGTTCACCGCGGATGCGCCCGCCGCGCAGGGCCCGATCTGGGTGCTGTCCGGATTCGGTGCCCAGCACCGCAAGATGGGCAAGCAGCTCTACCTGGAGAATTCGATCTTCCGCAAGGCCGTCGACGAGGTCGACGAGCTGGTGCAGGACGAGGCCGGATATTCGGTGCGCGAGATGATCCTGGACGACGCCCAGGATTACAACGTCGGCACCTCGCAGGTCGGCATTTTCACCATTCAGATCGGTCTGGCCGCGCTGTTGCGCGCGCACGGCGCACAACCCGATGCGGTGGTCGGTCATTCGATGGGTGAGGTCGCCGGGGCCTATATCTCCGGTGGTCTCGTGCTCGAGGATGCGGTGCGCGTGATCTGCGCCCGTTCGCGCCTCATGGGCGAGGGCGAGGCGATGATCAGCGATGACGATGTGCGCAATATGGCGCTGGTCGAGCTGAGCGCCACCGATATCGAGGCGATGCTGGTCGACTATCCCGACGTGGAGTGCGCGGTGTACGCGGCACCGACGAATACGGTGATCGGCGGACCGCAGGATCAGGTCGCGGCGATCGTGGCGAAGGTCGAGCAGGCGGGCAAATTCGCCCGCGTGCTGCAGACCCGCGGTGCCGGGCACACCTCGCAGATGGATCCGCTGCTGGGTGAGTTGGCGGCCGAGCTGGCCGGTATCGAGCCGACCAAGCTGAAGACGGGTCTGTACTCGACCGTCAACAAGGAAGAGTTCTACCGTCCCGGCAGCGATCCGGTGCACGATGAGGACTACTGGGTCAAGAACATGCGCCACGCGGTGTACTTCACCAATGCGGTGAAGCTCGCGGTGGACACCGGGCACACCACCTTCGTGGAGCTGGCGCCGAATTCCGTTGCGCTGATGCAGGTGCTGGGGACGACGTTCGCGGCCGGTGTGCACGATGCGCAGCTCATCCCGACGCTCAAGCGCAAGGAAGACGAATCGGCGGGCGTAATCGCCGCGCTGGCCCAGCTCTATGTGCACGGGCATCGGGTCGATCTGTCGTCGCTGCTGCCCGCTGGCGAGTACGCCGAAATTCCGCGTACCGCATTCCTGCGCAAGCAGTACTGGCCGAAGGCGAAGATGGCCAGCGGCAGCGGTAACGCCCGGGTGCCGGGTGCGCATGTCGCGCTGCCCGACGGGCGGCACGTGTGGGAGGTGCCGGCCTCGGCCGTCACCGATCTCGCGGCGCTGGTGAAATCCGCTGCGGCACAGGTGCTCAGCGATGTCTCGCTCGGCGCATCGGTCCCGCATGCGGTGCTGCCGACGGCCGGAACGCTGACCACCACGCTGACGTCGCATCTGGGTGGCGCATCGGTGCAGGTGCATGCCCGTGCGGGTGCGAGCTTCCAGCTGCTGTTCGAGGCGGTCGTCGCATCGAGTGCGCCGCTGCCCGAACCCGTTGTCGCCGAGGCGGTTTCCGCTGCCGAGGTCGCGACCACCGCGGACGCCGATCTGGAGATTGTCGAAACCTTCGGTGAGCGTTGGGATCCGGCGGGCACCCAGACCCTGGAGGAGCGGCTGGCGCTGATCGTCGCCGAGTCGATGGGCTATGCGGTCGAGGATCTGCCGATGGAGATCCCGCTGATGGAACTCGGCCTCGATTCGCTGATGGCCATGCGCATCAAGAACCGGGTCGAATACGAATTCGATATTCCGCAGCTGCAGATCCAGGCCGTGCGCGATGCCAACCTGAACGAGGTCGCCAAGGTGCTGCACTACGCCATCGAGCACCGCGACGAGGTGCAGGCGATGGCCGAGAAGCAGGCCGCTGGCGAGGAGATCGCGGTCGACGGCGGATTCATTGCGGCGGCCCGCGCGGCTGTCGCGGCTGGCGCGGATCCGGCGGCCGTGGTGGCGAATGCGGCTGCCGCCGAAGGAGTTTCGCTGGGTGCCGAGAACACCACGGTGGCGGCGGAGGCCGAGCAGATAGTCGCTGAAGCCGAGACTGCTGCCGGTATCACCGGTGCTGCCGCTGGTACCGCCGCGCCTGCCCCGGCCACGCCCGAGCAGGCCGCCGCGGCCGAGGCCGACGAAGCCGCGATCGATCGCGCGCTGGACGCCGAGGACACCACCGCGGTCGGTGGGGCCGAGGCCGTGGCTGCCGCTTCGATCTTCGGTCAGCCCGCCGGTGCCGACGAGGACGATGTGCCGCCGCGCGATGCCGCCGAGCGGTTGACCTTCGCCACCTGGGCGATCGTCACCGGCAAGTCGGCGGGCGGCATTTTCAATACCCTGCCGATCCTGGAGGAGGAGGTCGCCGAGAAGTTGGCGATCCGACTCAGCGAGCGGATCAAGGCCGAGGTCACCGTCGATGATGTGCTCGACTGCGAGACCATTGAGCAGCTCGCTGAAATCGTGCGCAACCTGCAGGACAGCGGCGCCGATGTCGATGGGTTCGTTCGCCCGCTGCGGCCGCGCGTCGAGGGCTCGAATGCGGTGCCGGTCTTCGTCTTCCACCCGGCCGGTGGCAACACCCTGGTGTACGAACCGCTGTTGAAGCGTCTGCCTGCCGATACTCCGATGTACGGCATCGAGCGGGCCGATGGTGCGATCGAGGAACGCGCCAAGCAATACGTGCCGCAGCTGCGTCAGATCCAGGGTGATGGCCCCTACGTGCTGTACGGCTGGTCGCTCGGCGCGGTGCTCGCGATGGCGGTCGCGCATATTCTGCGCGCCGAGGGCGCGGATGTGCGCATGGTCGGTCTGATCGATCTGGCCATACCGACCGAGCCGGAGGACAACAGTCCGGAGGAGCGGATCCGACGCATCGAGCGCTACCAGGCATTCGCAAAGAAGACCTACGGTGTCGAAGGCGAACTCCCGCAAGAGCAGTTGGAAGAGCTCGCGTTGGCCGACGACGAGGATCAATTCAAGATGATCAGCGATCTGGTCAAGATCAGCGGAGCCAAGATCCCCGGAGGTGTGCTCGAACACCAGCGCACTTCCTGGATCGAGAACCGTGCGCTGCAGAAGCTGCGCCCCGCGCGCTATGAGGGCGACGTGGTGCTCTATCTGGCCGATCGGTACCACGATGGCGCGATCGAGTTGGAGCCCCGTTTCGCGGACCGGCGACCGAATGGTGGTTGGGATGAATACATTCCGAACCTAGAGGTTATTCATATCCCGGGTGACCATCTCCAGATCGTTGACGAGCCAAGGATCGGAAAGATCGGAGCCGACCTCACCGCGAAACTTGCCGTAATTGCCCCGTAGGGGCGCCTGATGAGAGGGGCCACGTGAGCACTACTGCCGGGAAGCTCGCCGACCTGCGCAAAAGATTGGAATTAGCGCAGGAACCGGCGGGTGAAGCGGGGGTGGCGAAGCGGGCGAAGAAGGGAATTCCGAGTGCCCGCGACCGGATCAATATGCTGTTGGATCCGGGAACCTTCGTGGAAATCGGTGCGCTGGTGCGTAAGTCGGGTGATCCGTCCGCGCTGTACGGCGACGGCGTGATCACCGGGCACGGTCTGGTCGAAGGGCGTCCGATCGCGGTGTTCTCACACGACCAGACCGTTTATGGCGGTTCGGTCGGTGAGATGTTCGGCCGCAAGGTCGCCAACATCATGGAGTATGCCGCGAAGGTCGGCTGCCCCATGGTGGGCATCAACGATTCCGGCGGTGCGCGCGTGCAGGAGGCCGTGACCTCGTTGGCCTGGTACGCCGAGCTCGGGAGTCGCGCCGAGCCGCTGTCGGGGATGGTGCCGCAGGTGTCGTTGATTCTCGGCAAGTGCGCGGGCGGTGCGGTCTACGCGCCCATCAATACCGATGTGGTGGTGGCGACCGAAGAGGCGTACATGTTCGTCACCGGGCCCGCCGTGATCCGTGAGGTCACCGGCGAGGACGTGAGTCTCGAGGAACTCGGCGGCGCGCACAGTCAAGCGCAGTACGGCAACATCCATCACGTGGCCCCGGATGAGAAGGCCGCATTCGAATGGGTGCGCAGCTATCTGGGCTTCCTGCCGACCAGTTGCCAGGAGCGGCCCCCGGTCGTGAATCCCGGTCTGGAGCCGGAGCTCACCGAATCGGATCTGGAACTGAATTCGATTGTGCCGGACTCGGATAACTCCGCCTACGACATGTACGAGATCCTGTTGCGCATCTTCGACGACGGTGATTTCCACGAGGTCGGCGCCGCGGCTGGGCGCAATGTCATCACCGGATTCGCCCGGGTCGACGGGCGCAGTGTCGGCGTGGTCGCGAATCAGCCGATGGTGTATGCCGGTGCGCTCGACGCCAGGGCTTCCGATAAGGCGGCGCACTTCGTGCGTATGTGCGACGCGTTCGAGATTCCGCTCGTATTCGTGGTGGACACACCGGGATTCCTACCCGGCGTAGAACAGGAGAAGATCGGCGTCATCAAGCGCGGCGGCCGCTTCCTGTTCTCCTATGTGGAGGCCACCGTGCCCAAGGTGACTGTGGTGATCCGCAAGTCCTACGGCGGCGGGTACGCGGTAATGGGCTCGAAACAGCTCGGCGCGGATGTGAATCTGGCCTGGCCGACCGCGCGAATCGCGGTCATGGGCGCGGAGAGCGCGGTCAGTCTGATCGGCCGCAGGCAGATCGAGGCGGCGCCGGAGGACCAGCGTGCCGCGGTGCGCCAGCAGATGATCGACTTCTATAACGCGACCATGGCGACCCCATGGGTTGCCGCCGAGCGCGGCTATATCGACGCCGTCATCGAACCCTCGGCCACCCGCCTCGAGCTGCGGCGTGCCCTACGCCTGCTGCGCGATAAGCAGCTCCCGCGCAACCCGCGCAAGCACCACCTGCTCCCGCTCTGACACAGCCGCAACTTCGACTACGGAATCGGGCCCGCAACCCGCGCGGGGTTGCGGGCCCGATTCCGGTCCGTGGCAGCGGAAGTCAGGCGATGGCAGCCGACTCGATGATGACGGCGTCGCGCGGCACGTCCTGGTGCATGCCCGCCGAGCCGGTGGCGACCGCGGCGATCTTGTCGACCACCTCGGAGCCCTCGGTGACCTTGCCGAAGACCGTGTAGCCCCAGCCCTGCGGGGTCGGCGCGGAGTGGTTCAGGAAGTCGTTATCGGAGACGTTGATGAAGAACTGCGCGGTGGCCGAATGCGGGTCGTTGGTGCGGGCCATCGCGACGGTGTACTTGTTGTTCTTCAGGCCGTTGTTGGCCTCGTTCTGAATCGGTGCCTGGGTGCCCTTCTGCTTCATATCGGAGGTGAAGCCGCCGCCCTGGATCATGAAGCCGGGGATGACGCGGTGGAAGATGGTGCCGTTGTAGTGGCCCGCTTTCACGTAATCCACGAAGTTCGCGACGGTGCCAGGTGCCTTCGCATCGTCGAGCTCGAGCACGATCGTTCCGAAGTTGGTTTCGAGATTCGCCTTTGTCATACCCCCTACCTTTCCATCGTGTCCGTTACCGGTCAGCATTTCGGGTCACCTTTTCGGTCCCGTCCCATTAGCCACGCCGTGCCGCGCATCGTCCGACGAATCCGTTTCCGAGTCGTGATTCCCCGCGTTTTACAGGGGATTCGGGCCGCGCGACTGGGAGTCGTCTCAGAAGTTGCTGGGAGCTGCACGCAACTTGTGCGCAGCCAGCGCCCGTTGCGACACGCGGGCGGATACCATTGCCAACCGTGCCCGACGCCGCTACCGCTGTCTTGACAAAACCGCCCGCCGCGCCGGAAGTCGCACCGAGTGACTTCCGCACCGCGCGTATGGTCGCGCTGATCGCCGGTGTGCTCGGCGCGCTGTTCGCGCTGGCAGCTCCGTTCTTGCCGGTCAGCCAGACCACCGCGACGCTGAATTGGCCGCAGGGCGGCGCCATCAATAGCGTGCAGGCGCCGCTGATGTCGCAGGTGCCGGTCGACCTCGAGGCCAGCATTCCGTGCTCGGCGGTCGATCAGCTGCCGAGCTACGGCGGGATGCTGCTGGCCACCGCGCCGCCACAGGGCGACCGGGCATCGCTCGAGGCGATGTTCGTGCGGGTCTCCGACACATCCGTGGATGTGATCGACCGCAATGCCGTGGTGGCCTCGGCCGAGCGTGCCCAGTTGGGCGGGTGCAGCTCGATCACCATCAGTTCCGACAGCAATCGGACCAAGGCGTCGTTCGAAGGCCTCACCACGACGATCGAGCGGCCGGTCGAGGGTGCGGCGCCCGGAGCCACGCAGAAGGTCGCGGTGCCGGTAGCGGGGCAGCTGAACGGTGATCTGCGGCCACAGGTGGTCGGCGTCTTCACCGATATGAAGGGCGCGGCGCCCACCGGGCTGTCGATGCACATGACGGTGGATACCCGGTTCTCCTCCAGCCCGACCCCGGTCAAGTTGATCGCGATGATCGCGGCGGTGCTGTGCACCCTGATCGCGCTCGGCGCGCTGGCCAAACTGGACGGCAGTGACGGGCGCGGGCACCGCCGGTTCCTGCCCGCCCACTGGCTGAAGCCGACCTGGGCCGACGGCGCGATCATCGGCACGCTGCTGGTGTGGCATTTCGTCGGCGCCAACACCTCCGATGACGGCTACATCCTGAGCATGGTCCGGGTGGCGCCGCACGCGGGCTATATGGCCAACTACTTCCGCTGGTACGGCGTCCCTGAGGCGCCGTTCGGCTGGTACTACTACGTCATCCAGGCCTTCTCGGAGATCTCCACCGCGAGCCCGTGGGTCCGGCTGCCGGCGCTGTTCTGCGCGATCCTGTGCTGGCTGGTGATCAGCCGCGAGGTGGTGCCCCGGCTCGGGCGCGGGGTGCGCCACAGCAAGGTGGCGCTGTGGACCGGTGGACTGGTCTTCCTGGCGTTCTGGCTGCCGTTCGACAACGGCCTGCGCTCGGAGCCGATCGTCGCGCTCGGCGCGCTGCTGACCTGGGTTTCGATCGAGCGGGCCATTGCGACCGGTCGGCTGTTGCCCGCCGCGGTCGCGATCCTGGTCGCCGCATTCACCTTGGCGGCGGCACCGACCGGTCTGATGTGTGTTGCGGCGCTGCTCGCCGGTATTCGGCCGCTGGTGCGGATCGTGGTGCGACGGCACCGGCAGTTCGCCGCGCAGGGTGTCGGCAAGTGGGGTTCGTCACTGCCGCTGCTCGCACCGATTGCGGCGGCGGGTCTGCTGGTGCTGATCGTGGTCTACACCGACCAGACCTTCGCCGGAATCCAGGAGGCCAACCGGGTGCGGCAGGTGACCGGGCCGAACCTGGCCTGGTACGAGGACTACCTGCGCTACTACTACCTGTTCGTGGAGACCGTCGACGGTTCGCTCTCGCGCCGGTTCGCCTTCCTGATCATGCTGCTGTGCCTGTTCACCACCATGCTGGTGCTGTTGCGGCGCAGGCAGGTGCCCGGTATCGCCAGCGGTCCGAGCTGGCGGCTGATGGGTGTGGTCTTCGGCACCATCTTCTTCATGATGTTCAACCCGACCAAGTGGACCCATCACTTCGGCGCATATGCGGGCATCGCCGGATCACTGGCCGCGGTCACCGCGGTGGCGGTTTCCGCGAGTGCGTTGCGGGCCAGGAAGAATCGGGCGATCTTCCTCGCCGGATTGCTGTTCGTGCTGGCCATCGCGTTCTCGGGCATCAATGGCTACTGGTACGTGTCCAGCTTCGGCGTGCCGTGGTTCGACAAGCGGATCTCGCTGCACGGCCACCAGTCGAATACGGCGATGCTCATCCTGTTCGGGCTGGCGCTGGCGCTGGTCGCCTGGGCCGCGCTGCGCGAGGACTACACCAAACCGCAGCCCTCGGCGAAGTCGGTGCGCGGTAAGCGGATTCGCAAATTCGCCGCCATCCCGCTGACCGTGGTCGCCGCACTGATGGTGCTGCTCGAGGTGTTCTCGCTGGTGAAGGGCGCGGTGTCGCAGTATCCGGCGTATTCGCTGGCACGCTCGAATTTCGATGCGCTGAGCGGGAATTCGTGCGGTCTGGCCAATGACATCCTGGTGGAACCGGATGTGGACAAGGGCAATGGCACGCTGACCCCGATCACCGATCCGGCGAATCCGCCGAAGAACGGTGATCCGCTGGCCGGGGCCGATCCGGTCGGCTTCGACCCGAACGGTGTGCCCGAAAAGCTCAGCGCCGACACCATCGAGGTGAAGCCGGGTACCGGCAATACCTCCACCCAGTCGGTGGGTCCGGTGGGTGCGGACGGACAGAACGCGGGCACCGACGGCGGCTACGGCGCGACCGGTGTCAATGGCAGCCGGGCCACCCTGCCCTTCGGCCTCGATCCGGCCACCACGCCGGTGATGGGCAGCTACCAGCTGGGCGTGCAGCAGCCCGCGCATTTGGTGTCGAGCTGGTACCAGCTGGCGCCGCGCTCGGATGATCGTCCGCTGGTGGTCATTTCGGCCGCGGGCCGCATCCTGTCCGTCGACGACACCGGTGACACCAAATACGGCCAGTCGCTGACCGTCGACTACGGCAAGCACCTGCCCGACGGCAGCGTGCAGATGCTGGGCACCTACCTGCCGCGCGATATCGGCCCGTTCCCGTCGTGGCGCAATCTGCGCATCCCGCTCGATGAGATCGCGCCCGATGCCGATGCGGTGCGCATCGTCGCCAACGACCCGATTCTGATCGGTGATCAGTGGCTGGCGTTCACCCCGCCGCGGATGCCGAAGTTGGCCTCGCTCAATAGCTTTATCGGCTCCGAGCAGCCGGTGCTGCTGGACTGGGCGGTCGGACTTCAGTTCCCGTGCCAGCGGCCGCTGGACCATAAGAACGGGGTGGCCGAGGTGCCGGGCTACCGGATTCTGCCGGACCGGCCGTTGGCCATCAGTTCGACCAATACCTGGCAGGCCGAGGAGTTCGGTGGGCTGTTGGGCTTCTCCCAGATGCTGGCGAAGTCGAGCACCATTCCGACCTATATGAAGAACGACTGGGCGCGGGACTGGGGTTCGCTGGAACGGTACGACCAGTACTACCCGAATGCGGTTCCGGCCAAGTTGGATACCGGCAAGGCCAACCGTTCCGGATTCTGGTCGCCCGGACAGCTGCGGGTGTTCTAACACTCCTACCGACGCAGGCCCGTCGAATCGGCACTACACCGATTCGACGGGCCTGTTCTTTATCTAAATGCGACCGCACGGAATGTTTCTCATAGTGCGGCGCTGTCCATTCGTGAGCGCCCACTCTATTGCCCGGGTGTGGTGCCGAACATGCGTCTGGCCTGCGTTTACGTGCTCTTGACAGCAAAAGGCCGCCGCATAGGCGATTCGCGCCATTGCGACGGCCTGGTGGTCGGTTGGTTGTTGAACGGCAGGCTCAGACTTTTGCCATACGCAGGCCGAGTTCGCGACGGAGTAGCTCTTGCGGGGTTTGGCGGGATAACACGCGCAGCACCGCCGGTCGTAGCTCCCGTTGTTCATCATCGGTGAGCAGTCCGACGAGGTCGCGCAGATCCATATCATCGAAGGCCGCGGTCATGAATAAAGGTTACGGCCAGCTTCACTGGTGGGAAGGCATTCGCAACCAACATTTACGACATGGTCACGCTGGTTCACCGTCGTAACGTGCGCGTGCCGCGAACACTTCGTCCATGCGTTCCTCGGCCCACATTTTTATGGCGCGCATCACAGGCTGCAGGCTGTGACCCAGCGGTGTGAGGCCTCCGTGGCCGCCTGGTCCTCGTCCCCTAGCCCCAAAAGGCGTCGAAGTCGACAACGGCCGCGCGCGCCGAAGTCCGAGCGCAGCGTGCGCGTAGTGGCCGACCCGTCAACGCAGACAAGCAGGATCGTGACGTCATATTTCGCCGGGACGACGCCCTGCCGATTCTGACGTGGAGATCGGGGTTAATCGGAGTCTGCAAGCATATCCAGGAAAGCGCGCATATCGTCGGCCTCCGGGACGCCGAGATCCGCGTACAGGCTCATCGCGATACCGGCGTATTCGCGCGCTCGACCGACGTCGCCGAGATCTCGGTACGCGCGAGCCAGCCCGTCGTTGGCGCGCGCTCGCTCGGGTAGGTTCAATGCCTCGTCGGCCAACGCCAATGCGGTGCTGTGCTTTTCGGCGGCTGAGCCAGGATCACCTGCGGTACAGGCTGTCTCGCCGAGGCCGTTGAGCGCGGACGCTTCATCGCCATGACTGCCCAGCATCCGATATAGGTCGCGGGCCCGGGAGTGGTTGTCTCTGGCCTCGTCCAGCAGGTCGTTGCGGCGGCACAGCGATCCCAGATAGTTCAGCACCAACGCCTCGCCGCGCTGATTGCCCACCTCGCGGTGCAGTGCCAGCGCGCGGTCGAGATGTGCACGGGCGTCGCGGTACTGGTTGTTGTCGGCGCCGAGCAGCATGCCGAGGTTGCCGAGCACGTGCGCCTCGCCGACTTTGTTACCCAGACGGTTGGCGAGCTCGAGCGCCTCGCGCAGGTATCGCCTGGCCTCGTCGTAGTCCCGTTTGCGCCACGCTACATTGCCGAGCGTGTTCAGCGCTCTGGCCTCTTGATAGCGATCCCCGGAGGCGCGGGCAATCCGCAGTGCCGCTTGCGAATGCGTGGTCGCCCACTCGTAATCGCCTTGTCGCCAGCAGGCCCAGCCCAGGTCGGTCAACGCTCTGGCCTCGCCGATCGAGTCGGCCAGCTGTCTGCTCGCCAGCAGTGCCACCTGGTGCAAGCGTGCGGCGTCGGAGTGGCGGGAGTTGCCGTCGAGATAGGGACGTAGGGTTTCAGCCGTGTCTCTGGCGTGCGCGGGCGTACCGTGGTCGGACGCGTAGGCCGCAGTGGTGATGAGGTTTTCGCGTTCCGCATCGAGCCACTCGGCCGCGTCCTCGGCGTCGTCCAGCGTCGTCAATCGGGCCGCGGAGGGCGGCAGCGGTTGGCGGTGATCGGCGCTGTAGGGGAACAGCAGATCCACCGCTGCCCGCGCGGTGTGCACGTAGTGGTCGAAAAGTCGTGACAGCGCGGCGGTTCGGGCATCGTCGGATTCGTCCACCGACACCATGGCGCGGGCATGCTGGCGCAGCAGGTCGTGAAAGGTATAGCGGCCGGGCTCGTATTGAGCTATCACATGAACGTCGAGGAGGTCTTCCAACAGCATTTCGGCGTCGTCCACCGAGATATCGGCCAGCGCGGCCGCTGCGCCGGGATCGATATCCCGCCCAGGGTGCAGGCCGAGCAGCCGGAACATCCGCTGCCCGTCCGCGCGAAGCTGCCGATAGGAGAGGTTGAAGGCGGCAACGACACCCCGTTCGGCCGTGGACAATTCGGCCAGCCTGCGCCGCTCCCCACGCAGCCGCCCCGCCAGATAGCCGACGGTCCACTGCGGACGGTGCAGTAGTCGAGCGGCGGCGATCCGCACCGCCAATGGCAGGAATCCGCACAGGTGCAGCACGTCCAGCACCGCGAGCGGTTCGGCGGTGGCGCGTTCGCCGACGATCCGGTCGAAGAGGTCGACAGCATCGCGTGCCGGCAGTGGATCGACCGACAATGCCCGAGCACCATCCAGGTCGACCAGCCGCCGCCTGCTGGTTATCAGGATGAGACTGTCCGCCCCGCCGGGCAGCAGCGGCCGGACTTGATCGGCATCCACAGCGTTGTCCAGCACCGCGACCACTCGCCGCCCGGCCAGTTCCGACCGCCACAGCGCGCCGCGATCGGCGGTGGTCTGCGGAATGCGTTCGGCGGGAATTCCGATCTGGCGCAACAGGATTTCCAGCGCCGCATCCGTCGCCACCGGTTGCCGGTCGATCGTGTGCGCTTGGAGATCGATGAACAGCTGACCGTCCGGGAATCGGTCGGCTACTCGGTGCGCGGTGTGTACGGCAAGCGCGGTCTTGCCGATGCCCGCCATGCCGTCGATCGTGGAGACGGTCGACGCGGTGCCGGTGAGTGGTGCGAGGAGGTGTTCGAGTTCGGCGTTTCGGCCCGCGAAATCCGGTATGTCGTAGGGCAAGAAGTTTGCACAACGTGGCACGGGTTCGGTGCGGGCGGCCAGTGCCGTTACGCGGGTGGCAGGTTCGCCGTCGTCACGCAATACTGCCTGCTCCAGCTCGACGAATGCGCGTCCCGGATCCAGACCCTGTGCCTGCGCGAGTGCCGTCCGGAACGATCGTGCGGCGGCGAGCGCATCGACCTGTCGGCCCGCTCGATGCAGTGCGAGTATCAGTTGACCGACCAGCTTCTCCCGCAGCGGGTTTGCGGTCACCATCGCTGCCAACTCGTCGAGCACCGCCTCGTGCCGGCCCAGCCCGAGTTCCACCGCGGTCAACTGCTCGAACGCCGCCAACTGCTTGTCCTGCAGGCGGCGCCGCGCGGGCGCGACGTAGTCGGCGTTCAGATCGGCGAGCGCCTCGCCGTGCCACAGCGCCAGCGCCGCACGCAGTTCCGCCACCGCGGCCGCGGGGTCGGAGGCGGCCAGCGATCGGCCGGCACCGACCCGGCTGGTGAATTCCTCGAGATCGAACTGCCCCGGCTCCGGCAGTGCAACGTATCCGGCAGATCTGGTCTGCAGTACCTGCGCCGCATCAGCTTCGCGCAACACCTTGCGGATCGCCGTCACCGCGGCGTGGATCTGCGAGCGCGCCGTGTCCGGGGGATCGGTGCCCCACATGGCCTCGATGATTCGGTCTGCGCTGCACACTCTGCCGACATTGACCAGGAGATAGGCGAACACTGCCCGATGTCTCGGCGCCGCGGCCGATTCGCGGCCGTCGACCACGATTTTCATTGGTCCGAGGACCGTAAAACGCACACCCATCTCGGCTCCATACAACACCCATCGTGAAGGCATCGCAAAAGTATCAACAGGCCGCAACACGCTGTTCCCATGCCGCAAATGCCCCCTATTGACCCGGAGAACGCGGGTGACGCTGCCGGACACCTCTTCACTGTCAGCCAGCAGCTGTTCGGCGTCACACCGAACAACGTCAAGGTGATGGCGCAAAGCCCGGCCGCCCTGCGGGGGTATGTCGCCCTTACCGAAGCGCTGGGCGGCAGCGAGATGCCGGCGTTCGCACGTTCGGCCGTCGGGCTGCTGGTCGCCCAGGAGCACGGGTGTGATTACTGCCTTTCGGCGCACAGCTTCCTCGGCAGCCGCCTCGCGGGGATGACCGAGGACGAGCTCAGCAACGCCCGATTCGGCGCGGCCGACGATCCGAAATACGCGGCGATTCTGGCCTTTGCGGCGGCACTGATCCGCCGCCGCGGCGCAATCACCGACGACGAACTCGCCACAGCCCAGGCGGAACTGGCGCCTACCGAACTCGTCGACGTCATCGCTCACGTGGCGCTGGCGATCTTCGACAACTACCTCGTCCTGGCCGGACGAGTGGACATCGACTGGCCGTTGGTCCGGCATACGGACCACGCCCACGACAAAAAGGAAGCGGAATGACTATGCCAGACAGCACGATCGCGGTAGCGGGCGCCACCGGACGGCTCGGCCGCCACGTCGTAGACGTGCTCACCGAGGCAGGGCACAAGGTCGTGGCGATGTCGCGGTCGACCGGAGTGGATGTGGTCACCGGTGCCGGACTCGCCGAAGCGTTGCACGGCGTGACCGCAGTGATCGACGTGTCGAGCACGCCGTCCTTCGAGCAGCAGGCAGCCACCGACTTCTTCACCGCTTCGGCCCGCAACCTGCACGCGGCCGCGCAAGCGGCCGGAGTGCGGCGGATCGTGGCCGTGTCCATCATCGGCATCGACGGCTCCACCGCTGGATACAACGCCGCGAAGCTGGTGCACGAGCAGGCACTGCTGGCGGGCCCGGTGCCGACGCGAATTCTGCGGGCCGCGCAGTTCCACGAGCTCGTCGAACAGATGATGCAGTGGGGCGCACAAGATTCGGTGATCTACATCCCGAAGATGCGTACCCAACTGGTCTCCGCACGCGCGGTCGCCGAACAGCTGGCCGAATTCGCGACCGGCCCATGGTCGGCGCACCGAGCAGGCTCGTTCCCGGAGATCGCCGGACCGCGCGCCGAATACCTGGCCGAGATGGCCCGGCTGGTGAACGCGCGACGCGGGGACGACAGGCCGATCGAGGAGGTCAGCGATCCGGCCAACCCCGACCGCGACCTGTACGAGAGCGGCGCTCTGCTCCCCGGGCCGGATGCCGTCCTGTCCGGTCCGTGCTTCGCCGACTGGCTCGACCAGCAGGCCCGCATCCACCACTGATTTCGAATTATCAACACCCCCGAGAGGAACACCTGACATGAACGCTCGCATGAAGAACCCCGCCATGGTCCTGCCCGACGCGATGAAGGGCATCAACACCCTCTACAAGGCCACTTATCAGGGCGGAGTTTCCGCCGAACTGCTGGAATTGGTTGCACTGCGGGTCAGCCAGATCAACGGGTGCAGCGCCTGTGTACACGCACACCTGGCGGGCGGTCGTAAGGCGGGGGCCGGCGACGAGAAGCTGTTCGCCGTCGCCGCGTGGCGAGAATCCGCCGAGTTCAGTGCGGCCGAGCGCGCGGCGCTGCTGCTGGCAGAGGTCGCCACCCGGATCGCCGACAAGTCCGAGGATGCCGTGCCGGACGCCGTGTGGGACGAGATCGCCGATCACTACGACGAAAACCAGCTCTCCGCGGTCATTCTCATGATTGCGCTGACCAACTTGTTCAACCGCCTCAACACCACCATCAAGGAGCCCGCGGGCGCCAGCTGGGCCTGAACGGAGTGTGACGATGACTTCACAGAACTCGCGATCAGACGCACTTTCTCGGATCCGGACCGCCGCGTACTGGGTGACGACGCTGCCGGTCGCCGCCGAGATGTTCAAAGGCGGCATGTGGGATCTGACCCGGGAGCCGTTCGCGGTCGAAACCTTCGATCAGTTGGGCTACCCCAGGTATTTCTTGACGATTCAAGGCGTCTGCAAACTGCCCATGGCCGCAGTGCTGCTGGCCCCGGGAATGCCGCGGCTCAAGGAGTGGGCCTACGCCGGTTCCCTCGCCGTCTATCTCGGCGGCGCGGCCTCGCATCTGGCGAACGGCAATCCACGCAAATTCGCCATGCCGGCAACGGTTCTCGCCGGATTCGCGGCCGCTTCATGGGCGCTGCGGCCGACGGCGCGCCGCGATCCGAGTCCCGACCCGATCGCGGCGACCTTGCGGATCGGGCGGGGCATCGTGCACGCCCTGCTCTCCGCACCGCCGCCGGAAGCGGCGCGTCCGTGAGCGCCGACCCCGTTGGCGCAACCGATCCATACCGTTCCACCAGGAGAAACCCGTGACCCTCGACATGACGACGATGTACGCCATGCACCATGCGCTGCGGCGCGAACTCGAATACATCGCCAAAATCGCCGATCGGATCGACGACGATCCGCGCAAGATCCTCGCCACCGCTGCCGGTTGGCAAATGTTCACCAAATCCCTTCTGGTGCACCACACCGCAGAGGATGACGCGCTGTGGCCGGTGATGCGGCAGACGCTCGCCGAGCGACCCGACGAGTTGGCACTGCTGGACGCCATGGAGGCCGAGCATGCCGTTATCGATCCGCTGCTCGAGCAGATCGACGCGACCTTCGCCGATCCCGACGGTGGCCCGGAACGCCTCGCCGGTCTGCTCGATGCCTTGGCGACCGGGTTGACCGGGCACCTGAAGCACGAGGAGGGCGAGGCATTGCCGCTGATTCAGGCGGTCGTGACACCGGAGCAGTGGCAGGCGTTCGGTCAGTTGCACGGCAGTCGCATCGGTCCCGCTGCTCCGCAACTGATTCCGTGGCTGCTGGACGGTGCCGACGAGCAGACGGTCCAAGTGCTGCTCGCCCCGCTGCCGGAGCCGGTGCGTGCCGCGTACCGCGATCAGTGGCAGCCCGCGTATGCCGCGCTCGATCGGTGGAGTGCGGGCACGGCGACTTCGTGAAGGCCGCAAGCCGCCCTCGGACCCGGGTATTCAGGCCGAGGGCGGTGCGTCGGCGGTTCGAGGCTCGCAATGCCGACTCGCCGAGCTGCGATTAAAGTACCGAACGGTATTGAGATGAGGGCATGTGCGATCACGCCGGGTCTTGCCGGACCTGGCGGCGTCGACGGAAACCTGAGATCGATGAGGAGAACCGTCGGATGCGCACTCCTACCTATGGCGAGGTCGAGGCGGCCGCCGCACGTATTGCCGGGGTAGTCCGGCCCTTGACCATCGCGCCGATGGGCCGGCAATCGGATGACGAGCAGGTCGCCGGTTCCCTCCGGGCGTCGACCGAGACGGGCGGCGCCGAAATTTTCCTGGGACTCGAATTCCTGCAGCACACCGGATCTTTCAAGGCTCGCGGCGCGGCCAACCTGATGGCGGGACTGATCGAAACTCGGACCATGCCGGATGCCGGTATCGTGTCCGCTACCGGCGCCAATGCCGATATCGGATTCGCTTGGGCGGCAAGGACATTCGACGTGCGGGCGACGGTGTTTCTGGCCGGTTCGACGCCTCGGGCCAAGGTAGCGCGGCTGCGTGGGTTGGGCGCCGAGGTTCGATTGGCAGGCGAAACACAGGATCACGCAAGGGAATCCGCCCACGAGTTCATGGCGAGCACCGGTGCGATCGACGCCTACACCTACGACGACAACCTGACCTCGGCCGGCGCGGGCACCATCCTGCTCGAATTCGTCGACGCGGTAGCCGGGTTGGACACGATCGTCCTCGCAGTTGGCGCGGGCGGCATGTTCTCCGGAATCGCCGCGGTCGCCGACCATTTCGGCATTCGAGTGGTCGGCACGGAACCCGATGGTAGCCGGGCGCTCAATGCCGCATTGGCTGCCGGCGCGGTGCTCGACGTGGACGTGGATTCCATCGCGGCCGATTCTCTCGGCGCGCCAAGGGTTTCCGCTGCCGCGCTGGCCTGGGCCACGGCCACAGACGTGCGCTCGGTAGTCGTCGACGACGACGCGATCGTACGGGCGCGTCGGCAGCTGTGGGAGCGGCATCGACTCGTCGTCGAACACGGCTCGGCGACCGGCTTGGCGGCGCTGGCTACCCGGGCATACCAGCCACGCGACGGTGAACGAATCGGTGTCGTGCTGTGTGGAGCCAATACCGATCCCAGCGACCTGGTCGACTGAGCGATCCGTCGCGGGCCCCGACCGCAACGCCGTACCGAAATACGCATCCGCATCGGTTCTATATCCCACAACGGACGTCTGAACCACGCGTGATTGTGTTCAGGCCGAAAGAAGTTGACTCACGCGCTGGTGCGAAATGCCTATCAGTGCCGCGATGTCGCGCACGGGCAGCCGCTTCGCGGCCAGTTCCTTGGCCAGCGCCGCCGACTTCACCGTGATCTGCTCTTGAATGTCATCGGCCTTGGCGCGCAATGCGCGCAGCTCCTCGGACCGTGCCAGCGCCTCGGTGGTCAGTCCGACATCATCGAGGACCACGCGGACCTCGACATTCGACGGTGCCACGTCCATGGTCACGGCGATGTAGTCCCTGGCTTCGCGCTCCACTTCGGACAGCCGCCGCGCTTGGGTCAGCGCGTCCTCGCCGAGTTCGGGAATGGCCAGTGCCCACCACCGGCCCTCGCGGGATACACGAACTGTGTAGGCCATCAGGCACCTCCTTGACAGTCGCACGACATGATCGCCTTGCGGATCACGCGGACCACGCCGGGACGTATCGTGCGATGTCCATCTGGAACGGTGATCGTGTGTCGACCGTCGCGGCATTGCCAGAGGCTGTGACTACCCTTGGCATCGCGCTTGCGGCTCCATCCGGCATCGGCCAACTCCTTGATGATCACACGGGTAGAGTGTTCCGCAATCATCAGTATTGTCTAGTTGATAGACGAAGACAAGTCTAGCAACTAGACGCTTGATCTGAATGGGGCTGGAATGCCCACCGCGCAGTGGGCTATCGGGCTCGGATCGGGTCCGATTTCTGCCAGCCGTTGACTGTTGCGACGGTTGTCGCAATGGTCGCGGGCTGGGCGGTGGGGGCGTAGGGGGTGAACTTTTCCAGGGAGCCCCAGTCGCGCTTCCAGTCGTGGTCGAGGTAGGTGGGGATGGTCTGGGACTTCAGCAGCAGTCCGGTCCAGCCGAGCGGTCCGCCGCCGATATCGTCCTGCCAGGCATTGGCGGCGTCGGAGCCGACGCGGTCGGGCAGGATGCGCCAGTTCGGGACCTCGGCGACGCCGTCGTGGTGGTCGAACGGGCGCTGGCAGGGGAAGGCGAGGCCGACATGCCAGTCGAGTAGGACCGGATCGGTCCGGCCGACAACGGAATTCAGGGTGGCCAGCTTGGGCAGCCGGGGCGGGGTGACGGCCAGCCACTGCTTCTTGGTGATGTCGTTGTCGACCGCGACCAGCCGCACCGCATTGACCTCGGTCGGCAACTTGTCCAGTGGCACACGGAGATTGCGCCAGGACGGGGCGGGCCCGATATCGAGCGGATCGACCGAACCGAGCGTCTGCACCGCACCGTCGGCTCCGCGCACGCCGTACTCCAGGTGCAGTTCCTGTCCGTAGGTGACAACGCCGTCGGCGTCGACCGAGCGGATGCGGCCCGCCGCGGTAATGGCGAGCACCCGGTAGGCCGGATCGTTGCGCATGCTGTCGGTCAGATCGAGCCGGTACCACTGTGAGGTCAGCGTGGCCTGCTGCTGCTCGTTCTCCTGGTAGCTACCCATGATCGGGGTCCGCGTCGGATCCAGTCCGAAGGGCAAGGCGACGGTGCTGCCG
The DNA here is from genome assembly GCF_053602975.1 of Nocardia sp. NPDC004278. Taxonomy (NCBI): domain Bacteria; kingdom Bacillati; phylum Actinomycetota; class Actinomycetes; order Mycobacteriales; family Nocardiaceae; genus Nocardia; species Nocardia sp. NPDC004278. The sequence continues at coordinate 231,618 of NZ_JBSGEQ010000006.1, read as the reverse complement.
TTGATTCCGGCCTGCTGACTGGTGCCGCCGCCGGTACCGGCGCCGGTGGTGTTGGTGGTCTTGTTCTTCGAATCCTTATTGACCGAATTCGCACCGCCGGTCACCGTCTCCTCGGCATCGGCGGTGAGGTCGGCGGCCACGCCGCTCGGGATGAATCCCTTTGATTCCGTCGACAGTCCATCGGCGGGGGAGCCGGTGTAGGGGAGCAGCAGTGAGTCGGCGGTATCGGTCTCCACCAGCACCTCATTGGCGAGCGCGCAGGTATTTCCGTTCAGCGATTGGAGATTCGACTTCGCGATCGAGTACGCCGGGTACTGCGTGACCGCCGCCTTGGCCAGCGAGGCGACCTCGAACAGTACGAGCAGCGCAGCCGCGATGGTCAACGGCGCTGAGGCATAACGCTCGAAACGGCCCGGCGCATCGGACTTCTCGCGGTAGGGCGCGCGATAGTGCAGCCACACCGCGGCCACCAGCGCAACCGCGCTGAGCCCGAGGAACAGCGTGGAAAGGCCCTTACCCCCGATCAGCGGCGCCTTATCCCACCACGGCACGCCGTAACTGGAGACGTACCACCAGCCATTGGAGCCGGTGAAGGTGATCGCCAGCAGGAACAGCACCGCCGCCGCGAACAGTGCGCGGTTGCGCGGTGAGCGAATCCCATTGGTGCCGACCGCGACCGCCGCGAGCGCGGCCAGTGACCCGGCCAGTCCGGCGTATACGCCGAAGTGGTGGGTCCACTTGGTCGGGGTGAACATCATCAGCAGCAGCGAGGCGAAGACAATGCCGAGAATCCGCACCGACGGCCCACGCGACGTGCCGGGAATCCGCCCCTTCCGCAGCACCTGCAGCACACAGACCAGCAGGCACAGCAGCATGATCAGCACACCGAAGCGCCGGGCCAGCGATCCGTCCGGCGAGAGCATCAATAGCGAATCCCAGCGGGTCCGTTCGTCGAACCAGGCCACATTCGGCCCGACCAGGGTGCGCACCCGGGTCGCTTCCATGACCGTCGCCAGCGTCTGATCGGCGAAAACCACAACCAGCACGAGAGTTCCGGCCGCGAGTCCCGGCGCGAGCAGCGCCGCGTAGCGGAAAACGGAGGCCAGGCGCGAGGTGCTGTGATCGGCCGGAGCGGTGGCAGTCCGAGGTTCGGTATCGGCCAGGGTTCCCGCGGCATCGCGGGCCCGCCGGATAATGATCTGCAGCATCGGCCGCGACCCCGCGATCAGCGCCGCGACACAGATCAGCCCGGTCGGACCGGCCGCCAACGAGAATGCCGCGATCAGCACGCCGACCGCGGCGGGCAGCAGCCGCCCGGTGGCAATGGCCCGCTCGATCGAGCACCAGGTCAGCAGCGCGCCCGCGGCGATCAGCGGTTCGGGGCGCAGTCCGTTGTCATAGGGCAGCCAGAAGGCGAGGAAGACCAGCCCGGCCGTCCACAGCGCGACCTTATTCCTGCGCACCCGGGCGCCCAAGCGCGGCAGCACCTCTCGGCTGATCACCATCCAGCACACGATTCCGGCGGCCAGCGTCGGCAGCCGCATCCACGGGCTGGCATCGGAGATCTTGGTCATCCAGGCCAGTACCTCGTAGGACCAGCCGAACGGGGCCTCGGGCACCGCGAACCACCGGTAGTAATTGGCCATGTACCCGGAATGTTCGGAGACTCGGGCCATATTCAAGATGTAGCCGTCGTCGGAGGTGTTGGCGCCGATGAAATGCCACAGCACCAGGATGCCGAGCACCGCGGCATCGGCCAGGGTGAACCGCCACCAGTGCGCGGGCAGGAAGCGGCGGGCCCGCCGTCCATCGGCATTGTCGAGCAGATGCAGTGCGATCAGCGCGATGATGGTGCAGACCGCCGCGGCGATCATGGCTCCGAGTTTCAGTGCCGACGGTGTCGAGGAGAAGCGCGCGTCGATATCGGCGTGCAGTTTCGCGCCGTCGAGCTTCCCGGCGTCCAGATCGGTAAAGACGCCGACCACCTGCGGGCGGATATCACGGGTGACGGCATTGCGGAACGGCGTACCGTCCTGGCGTTTCACACCGACGAATTCCACCGTGGTCGCCGCCGCCGTCGAGTCGATGGTGACGGACTCGCATCCGGCGATCTCCGCGACGGGCGCCGACAGCAGCGGAATATCGCGCTGCAGCACCGAGAGCGTGCCATCGGCGATCGAGACGACCAGCCCCTTGGCGCTCGCCTGACCCGACGCGACCGGAATGGTCGACACAACCGTGCCCGGCCCGGCGGTGACCACCGAACACGGCAGCGTCGCATGCAGCCGCAGCGGCACATACGACACCAGTGCGGCCTCGACGCTGGTGCTGCTGCCCGCCTGCGGCCAGTCGAGCGCGGCCTGGTCCTGTTTCACCGGCAGCAACGGTGTCAGCAGCGCCAGCACGAATCCGAGAAGTCCGGAGACGAGGGCGATCAAGCGGTTGCGGGTGAACGCCGCAGAAGTTCGGTCCGGTCGCACGAGGGACCATGCTAACCACCCCCGCTGGTGACCCCCGCCACCGAGATGATCCATGCTCCGCACTCCGGCTAGCGCAGCGGCCGGACGTCCCAGAGCCACACGTCATCGACCTGTCGCGGCGCGAGGTCGAGCAGCTGGGTCATGGTGGTGCGCAGCACCTCGGAATTCTTGGTCGCGGGCAGTACGACCACATCGGCCTCCCAGAAGTGCAGATCGTCCAATGCCTGCGCCCGGGTCTCGGCGTCGATGGGCGGGACGTCGCCGGTGTCCTGGGCGCGGACCAGTAGGGCGGTGGTCGGGCGGAAGTCCGGTCCGTAGATGCCCTTCTTATTCGCGCCGGTCGGGCCGACGAAATAGCCTCCGGCCAGCGGGAAGTCGAAATTCGCGTCGGCCTGCCAGCGCAGCGCCTGCGCCCCGGCGGGGCGCGGTGGCGGCACCAGTACGACCGCACCGCCGCTCACATACTGCCGCACGGTCCCGTCGGCGAAGAACTCCGGCGTGGGCGCGCGCTCGATCACCGGAAGGATCGTCGGGGCGAGCGGAACCAACGCCAGGGCCAGCGCCGGGAACCAGGCCAGCGGCCGCCAATCGACCGGTGACCGCCGCCACCAGGTGACCGCCCGCTGCGTCGCCAGCGCGAGCACCGCCGCGATGGCCGGAATCGCCGCCATGGTGAGCCGGGTCTCCAGCACGGTATTGAGCAGCGGGACCTTTTCGGCCCACTGCCACGGCAATTCGATTCCGGTCGATTGCTTGCCCAACATGGCAACAGCACCCAGTGACAGCACACCGAAGACCACGATCACCGCGGCCGCGGCCCGGACCACCCGGTCGCGCCAGAACAGCGCGACCGTCACGACCAGCAATAGCAATAGCGGCCAGCCGAAGTAGGCATTCTGCTCGGTGTCGTTGATGGCCACATACTGTCCCGGCGCGAACAGCCCACCCAACGATTCGGAGGGGAACTGCACGATCGCCTTCAGATCGTTGCCCATCGGCCCGTGATCGATCGAGCGATAACTCTGCGGCCCGAAGAACTGCCACCACAGCGGAATCTCGGTGAGCATCAGGGTGATCACCGCCGCCAATGCGACGGTCGGCGCGACCGCGCGCAGTACCCGCCAGCCGGTGCGCGGTGTGTGCAGGTAGTACACGACGGCGAACAGCCCGAAGGCGAGCGCGAAGATCAGCAGCGGTTCCTCGCCGAGTGCGATCTGCGTCGCGACCAGCAGACCGAGCGCGACCGCATCGCGAACTCGCCTGCGCGGCCTGGTCTTTGCGATGCTCGCGCCGGAGTCGTCGGCCGGGTCCGCCGTCGCTCGGCGTGCGATCCGGATCAGCAGCAGGGCGATGACCGGCAGGAGCACCAGCATTACGAAGTTCGGGTGCGCATTGGCGTGCGAGATCATCGCGGGCGCGAATCCGCAGAACAATCCGCCGATCGCGGCGGCGAGCCGGGACCGCACCAACTCCCGCGAGAACAGCCAGTACCAGGCGATGGCGGTGCTGGCGAGCCCGAGCGTGAGCACGAGTACGAAGGTGACCGTCGGCCCGAACAGCAGCGTGACCGGCGTCAACGGCACCCCGACCCCGAACATGGCGGTATTGGCCATCATGTTCACCCCGGCCGGGAAGTTCTGCAGATTCGTGCCGAGCGGATTCTCCAGATGCGCCACCGAATGGGCGGTGACCGCGAAGAACCACTCCCACATGGTCTGGTCCTGACCACTCTTGATCAGATACCCGCTGTGGGTATTGCGCCACTGCCCCGAGAGCACCGTGGCGGCCAGCGCCAGATAGCCCGCCGAGACGACCAGATCACTCCGGCCGACCCGGATCCGTCTCCGTGTCGGCTCGGCCGTTCGCTGATCGGGTCCAGGCCCGCCAGCCGGTGTCGATCCCCTGGTGACGACGCCTATTGCCGGTGGTGCCTCGATCCGCAAAACAAACTTCTCCCGCTATCGGTTGAATCAGCCGTTCACCGTACCCAACTACCCTGTGTCCCGCCCGGCAACAGCTGCGGCTCGAGTGCCGCGAGGCTGCCGTCGGTCAATGCGGGTTCGGTTGGTCGGTCCCCGGCAAGTTACCCATGTCCTCGCGCAATCATGCGTCGACGACGAGACCGTTCACAGCGGTAGCACTGATGAATCGAGCGGGTCAGCGATTGACCACGACCAGGGTGAACGGGCCGATAACGGTGGTGGTGAAGTGCGGGTCAGCGAAGAGTTTCTTGGGGAAGCTCACCGTGTAGCGCTTCACATTGGGGTCGTTGGGGTAGACGTCCTTGGCCAGGCGCAGGGTGTAGTCGTCACCGCTGCTGCGGAAGAGGAACGCGTCCGGCGCGCGCCATGGGCTCTTGTTCAGCGCGTCGACCAGCGCGGTGGGGGATTCCAGCTTGCTCCAGGCCTCGATGGTCGCGGCGCGGCCGGCGAAATCGGCGAGCGGGTTCGCGTAGTGCGAGGTGAGTGCCTGGAAACCGTAGTACGGGTAGAAGGAAAGGAAGCTCGTATCGGCGGTGAGTACGACCGAATCCGAGCGCGGTCGGCCGGTCTGTGCGAGCAGTGCCGCATCGATATCGCGGTAGTGCGCCGCCGCGCCGGGAGCCCGCTTATCGGCGCGCTCGCCATGGCCGTCGGTATCGGTGTAGGCGGTGGTGATCTCCGGCTTCAGCACCCGCGGGATGTCCTGGGTGAACGCGAGCGCGCCGACGACGGCGACCGCGACCACAGCGATCTTGAACCGCCCCGGCTCGTTCAATGCCCGGTAGGCCTCCCGTGCACACTCGACGAAACCGAAGGCACCGGCCGCCGCGAGCAGCACCTCGAGCACCGGCGTCAGCCGGAACGAGAGCAATGTCGTGCCCGCTGCGGTCGCCGTCATCGACAGCAGGCACCACAGGTAGATCGCCACCACACCGATGCCGAGCGCCTGCGCCCGCCGTGACGATCCGGCCCGCAGCACCAGCCATGCGGTCCCGAGCAGGAAGAAAGCGCCGGGCAGCGAGAACTCCGCCATCGGCAATGGCAACTCCGCCCCGCCTTCCGGCAGATAGTGGAACGCCGTCCCCGAACTCGGCATCGTCCCGCTGAGCATCTTCAGTACGAAGGGCAGCCACACGACCAGCGCGACCACACCCGCGATCGCGCCGATCGCCACCAGCCGGACCAGCGGCGGCACCGCCGCCCGCCACACCGCACCCGATCCGGCCCCGCGCCGAGACCGGTGCACCGCGAGCCCCGCCGAGACCAGACCCATCAGTCCGACCGCGAAGGCCGCCACCGCGAAGTACAGCGTGTAGAAGGAGGCCGCCATCCCGAGGAACAGACCGGCGCCGAGCACCGCACCCCAGCCTCCGGCCGTTTCGGTACTTGCGGGCTTTGCGCCGCGATCCGCACCACCGTCATCCGCGCTGTCGACCGACGCGGCTGCGCCATCCCATGCTGCGGCGCTGCTCGCGATGTCATCGGTACTCGGTGCCGCAGCGTGACCTGACGCGACAGCGCCACCGGTCGCCGCTTCGACATCCGATGCCGTGCCCGCAACGGCGCTGGTCACCGCGAGCGGGCGGTACAGCGCACCCCACGCGAGTACCAGCGCGGGTGGCAGCAGCAGCACGATGACCGCGCTGTAGGCCTCCGGCGACGCGTAGGCCACCGTCACCGCGGTCGTCGCCGCGGTGACCCCGATCGCCCAGTCGGCGCGAATCAGCTTGGACCACAGGACGCATGCGATTACCGCGACGACCGCGAGCGACCCGATCGCATACGGCTTGAACGCCTCCCAGCCATCCATCCCGAGCACATTCGCCACCCGACCGCCGATCCAGAACCACCCGGCGGGATAGAACGGGGGCAGGTCGGCGTAGGTCATATCGTGCAGTGCCGCGCCATCGGTCAGCCGCGTCAGATATTCGGTGCGGAATTCCTGATCCACCGAGATGCCGAACAGATACAGCTTCGTCGCCGCCAGCGGCATCCCGAGCGTCACCGTGACGAACGTCGAAATCCCCACCCACGACAGCGTTTTCGCGACCCAGGGCCACCGCCGCGCCCGCACCAGCCAGATCGCCACCCCCAGCAGCACCGCGGCCCCGACCTGCCCGACGGTGGTCAGCGCACGGGTCACATTGGACGAATTGAACGCTGGCCACTGCACCATCGAAAACGCCACCAGCCCAATGGCGGCCACCACCGTCGCGACCACCGCGGCCAGCACCGCTTCACCCACCCCGGAGCCGATATGCCGAACCAGCAGCGCCCCACGGCCGCGCTCCGGTGCGGAGTGCTCGGCGCGTTCTGCCGTGATTGTGCTCAACGGAGTGCTCCTTCGACAATGCGACGGCTCGAGGTCGGCTCCGAACTTGCCACGCCGCCCGGCCGCTTGCACGGGCAGGGTGCCGAATCCCGCATCGACCGGTCCCGGCGAACCGCGACGATGGTATCCACCGAAATGGCGCCGCGGCGTGCGCTGATGCCGGACTTTATTTCGGCGTCGGCTCTGGGCTGCCACGGAACCGCGTGTTGCGGATACAGACGAGCCGCACCCGTGCCGCGCACGCCGTGCGCGGTGAACGAGGTGCGGCTCGGGGAGATCAGATGGGCAGCTTGCGGAAGATCGGGCGCGGGATGTGGCGCAGGATCATCATCACCAGGCGGAAGGTGCCCGGTGCCCAGACCAAATCCTTGCCCCGCTGCGACGCCGAAACCGCCAGTGCCGCGATGTCTTCCTTGTTGACGGTGAGCGGAGCCTCTTTGACGTGCGCGGAGAACCTGGTCCGCACCATGCCCGGCCGGATCACCAGCACCCGCGGGCCGTGTGGGCGCAGTGCCTCGCCGAGGCCGAGGTAGAACCCGTCCAGTCCGGCCTTGGTCGAGCCGTAGACGAAATTCGAGCGGCGCACCCGCTCACCCGCGACCGAGGACATGGCGATGATCCGCCCGAAGCCCTGCTTCTTCATCTTCTCGCCGACCAGCACGCCGACCGAAACCGCCGCGGTGTAGTTGACCCCGGCGACCTGTACGGCCTTGCGCTGGTTCTGCCACAGCTCTTCCGGATCGCCGTCCAGCGCGAAGGCGACAATGGCGACATCCACATCGCCGCCGTCCCAGGCCGCGTCGATCACCTTCGGGTGGCTGTCGGTATCGAGCGCATCGAAGTCGATGACATCGACCTGGGTCGCGCCCGCCGCCTTCATCTGGGCGACGGCGTCCTCGCGCAGCGGATCGCCCGGCAATGCGGCCAGAATGATGCGCGCCGGACTCTTGCGCAGGTACTCGGCGCAGATCGCCAAGCCGATCTCCGAGGTTCCGCCCAGCAGCAGAATGGTCTGCGGGTTGCCTACGGCATTAATCACTGGAGCTCCAGCCTTCTCGCCATATCGGACATGAATACGCCTGTGGGATCGACGCTTCGGCGGATCTTGATCCACTCGTCGATCCGGGGGTACATCTGGTGGAAGGTCTCTGCGGTGGTGCGGGAATCCTTCGCGGTGTACAGCCGCCCGCCGAACTCCATGACGCGGCGGTCCAACTCGCTCACCAGTTCGTTCAGCCCCGGCTTGATCGGGAAGTCGACGCAGATGTTCCAGCCCGGCATCGGGAAGCTCAGCGGAGCCGGATTACCCGGTCCGAACAGCTTGAAAACGTTGAGCGCCGAGTAGTGCCCGGAGGCCTGGATATCGATGATGATCCGCTTGAATTCCTCGACCGCCTCGGTCGGCACCACGAACTGGTACTGCAAGAACCCATTGGAACCATAGCCGCGGTTCCACTCCGCGATCATATCGAGCGGGTGGTAGAACTGGGTCAGGTTCTGCACCTTGCCGGTGTAGTTGCCGCCCATGCGGTAGTACGCCTCGCCGATGGACATCAGCGTCAGCTTGTTCATGGTCCAGTTCGGGAAGATATCCGGAACCGTCATGAGTTGGGGCGCATCGAATTTCAGCGGCTTGCGCTGCAATCGCTTCGGCAGTTCGTCGACCTTGGCGAGGCGGCCGCGGGTGATGGTGGCCCGGCCGAGCTTCGGCAGCGGACTGATCACGTCGAACCACGCGCTCGAGTAGGTGTAGTTCGCCTCGCTGCCGTCGCTGTGCGCGGCGATGGTCTCATCGAGCGTGGTGGTCTTCACGCCATCGTTGAGGAAGTACGCCGTCTCGGTGGGCGCCATCTCGATGGTGGCTCGCAGGATGATGCCGGTGAGCCCGTTGCCGCCGACGGTCGCCCAGAACAGCTTGGCATTGCGCTTGGGCGTGATGTGCTGCACCTGCCCGTCGGCGGTGAGCAGATCGATCGAGCGCACGTGGTTGCCGAAGCTGCCCTCGCTGTGATGGTTCTTGCCGTGGATATCGGAGGCGATGGCGCCGCCGATCGTCACCTGGCGGGTGCCGGGCAGCACCGGAACCCATAGCCCGAACGGCAGGGCCGCCTTCATGAGCTGGTCCAGGCTGACGCCGCCGTCCACGTCGACGATCCGGGTGTCCCGGTCGATCCGGTGGATATTGTTCAGCGCCGTCATATCGACGACCAGGCCGCCCGCGTTCTGCGCGTGATCGCCATAGGAGCGTCCCAACCCGCGCGCGATGATGCCGCGGCGCAGGTGGGCCGGCTTGGAGTCGTTGTCCTCGGCGACCATGGCGACGGCCTTGGCGATCAGTTCGGGATCGCTGGTCGAGAGCACTTCGGAAGATGTTGCTGCGGTGCGACCCCACCCGGTCAATGCCTTGGTCCGCGTCGGCAGCGTGAAGGTGCCGTCGGTGACATCGCCGGTGTTACCGGTTGTGGTGGCGGTCGGAGCTTTCGTGGACATCGGCATAGAGGCTACATGCATGAGCCGATATCCGGTCGGCGTCGCCGTACTCCCCAGTATGTGAGGTCCGACATGGGTTCCATCGCGCCGCACAAATGTCCAAGCGGTGCTCGGTCCGCGTGTTCCTCGTCACGCCGTTACGCTCGTCGGCGTGCAAGCCGAACCCCACCTGCCGCTCCCGGCCGAACTGCCGCCGGTCGACGAGTCTGCCGGCGCGAGCGACGCGCCCGAAGGAGGCAGCCTGCGTGAGCAGGTAGGGCCCCGGGAGCGCCGAATCGAAAACAGCACCGAAGTCGACCTGAAGACGCAGATCGTCCGCTTCACCCTCACCGGCGGCCTGTCGGCCATCGTCGACTACGGGATCTACAGCTTCCTGCTGAATCTGATCGGCCTGCCGGTCAGCGTCGCCAAGTCGATCAGTTTCATTGCGGGCACCACCACCGCCTACCTGATCAATCGCCGCTGGACCTTCCAGGCTCCGCCGAGCCGCGCCCGGTTCATTGCGGTGGTGATCCTCTACGCCGTCACCTTCGCCGTCCAGGTCGGCATCAACCAGGTGCTCTACGCCACCCTGCCCGGCGATTGGTGGCGCCAGCCGCTGGCCTTCGTGATCGCTCAGGGCACCGCCACGGTCATCAACTTCGTCGTCCAGCGCGTGGTCATCTTCAAGCTCCGCTGAGGGCGCCCGCCGGCTCAGCGCGGAACCAGGACCTCGCCGTTGGCCTGCGCCTTCGCGCCGAAGTAGTCCCCGCCCTTCGCGCGCACATTGTCGGTACCCCAATCCCGCTGCTCCCGTGTCGCGGGTACCAGATGCGGGATGTGCTTACGGCAGTGGATGTACGCCTCTTCGACATCGACCACCACCCAGCGCTCGGCGGCACGTCCTTTGACGCTCTTCGGGAGTTCGGGCACGGTGTGGCGCAGTGCGGAATCGTCGACGATCCGGGCCGAGCCGTTGATGTGCAATCCGATCAGGTCCTGGACGAAATCGATCAGCAGAATGCCTACGTGCGGGTTCTCCAGGATGTTGCCAAGGCTGGCCATGACACCGTTGCCCCGGTATTCGGGGTAGGCAATCGTGCGTTCGTCGATCACGTGCAGGAAACCGGGCAGACCGGCGCGGAAACTGGCATCGCATTCGCCGTGTTCATCCGCGGTGGCGATGAAGGCCATATCCATCCTGGCGATGAATTCGATCATTGTCGGATTCAGCCGATCGAGCACTTGGTCCTGGTAGAAGCGTTCGGCCCGGTCCTGCGTGCCGTACCTGTCCTGTAGTTCGTGCTCGCCGTCACTGCCGCAAGTTGTACCGGGCATCTGTGCCCCCTCTGGTAGCTGGAATCCGGCACGGCTCAGTAGGTTCCGCGCTGAACCCCGCGACTAAACCGAAATCTCGTACATTTTAGTCCGGCAAAGCAGCGAAATCCACGTTGAGAATGCACTGAATGTTTGGTCAGCGCAAGGGTTTCCGTGAGGTAGCCAAAATCCGACCGGCCGGGATCTTATGCGCGGCCGGTCGGATTCGGGATGAATTCAGGCGGGTGTCAAGGTCACCGGAACGCCATTGAAGACCGCATTCCCGGACGGCACGTCAACGACCGAATCATCGGTCAGCACATTGGCATTCACCCCGGCGTGCGCCCTGGCCACCGGCTGCGCACTATCGGTGTGGCCCCACCCGTGCGGCAGGCTCACCACCCCCGGCATGATGGCCTCGGTCGGCTCCAGCGGCACGGTCAGCGTCCCCGCGGCGGACTTGACCACGGCGGTAGTGCCGAGCCCCAACCGCGCCACATCCGCCGGATTGATATGCAGCGTGCAGGTATTCGATCCGCTGACCAACGTGGGGATATTGTGCATCCAGCTGTTGTTGGATCGCAGTTGCCGCCGTCCGATCAACACCACTTCCGGCGCGGCGTCGGCGAGCCGGGCGCGCATCCGCGCGACATCGTCCAGCAATGGCTGCGGCGCCAACTCCACCTTCTTGGATGCCGTACGCAGCACTCCCGGCAGTCGCGGTTGCAGCGGACCGAGATCGACGCCGTGCGGATTGTCCAGCAGCACCCGCAGATTCAGCGTGCCGCCATTCCATTCGCCATACGGCCCGAGCCGCAGCAGCATATCGATGCGCTGTTCGGTGCTGTTCGCCCCGATGAGTTCGGGCCGCCGCTGCGCCATACCCGCCTTGTGCAGTGTGCCCGCGATGACCAACTCGTCCACGGCGGTCAACGGATCCGGTCCGTCGGCGCCCGAATGCGGCTGGCCGGTCAGCGCTGCCCCGAGGCGTGCCAGCACCGCGGCCTCCGAGGGCTGCTCACCCAGTGGCACCAAGGGCGGTGAGTACCGCGCGTAATTGCGGACCGCGAACTGCAGCAGCGCGAAATCGTAGTGTGGCGATTGCACCGGCCGCGGCGGTGGCAGGATCACATCGGCGTGGCGGGTGGTCTCGTTCAGGTACCGGTCCACGCTCACCATGAATTCCAGCGCCGCGAACGCCGCATCCAGCCGCGGCCCGCTCGGCGCGGACAGCACCGGATTCCCGGCGACGGTGACGAGCGCGCGCACCTGTCCGGCCCCTGGCGTGGTGATCTCATCGGCCAACGTCGCCACCGGAAGTTCGCCCATCGCCTCGGGCAGCTCGCGCACCCGGCTGGCCCAGCGCCCGGTGCGGAACGGCTTGGTGCGATTGATGCCACCGGCCGCGGCATTCGCGAACATGGCGCCGCCGGGTCTGTCCAAATTGCCGGTGAGCACATTGATCACCTCGACCAGCCACTGCGTGACCGTGCCGAATTCGGCTGTGCAGGTGCCGATGCGCGCGTAGACCGCCGCGGTCGGCGCGGCCGACAGCTCACGGGCGAGTCGCAGTACCGCCTCGGCGGGTACGCCTGTTCGCTGAGCGACCACCTCGGGAGTGAATTCCGCGGCGGCGTTGCGTACCTCGTCCAGTCCCGCCACCTCGACCCCGATATCGGTCAGGTTTTCCGCGAACAGCGTATGCACGATCCCGAACAACAGATAGGCATCGCTACCGGGCCGGATGAACAGATGCTCATCGGCGAGCTTCGCGGTCCTGGTCACCCGGGGATCGACCACGACGAACTTGCCGCCACGCTTGCGCAGCGCCTTCAGCCTGCCCGGGAAGTCCGGTGCGGTACACAGTGATCCGTTCGACTCCAGCGGATTCGCGCCGAGCATGAGCAGATAGTCGGTGCGATCCAGATCCGGCACCGGCACGGTCAGCGGATCCCCGAACATCAATCCGCTCGCCACCTGCTTGGGCATCTGGTCGGCGGTGCTCGCCGAGTACAGATTCTTGGTGCCGAGCGCCCGGACCAGCACGGGCACATACAGCGCCCCCGCGACCGTATGCGCGTTCGGATTGCCGAGATACAGTGCTGCCGATTGATTTCCGTGCTCGGCCACGATCGCCGGGAATCGCTCGGCGATCAGATCGAATGCCTCGTCCCAGGAGGCGGTACGCCAGGTATCGGTGGCCCGATCCCGAATCATCGGGGCGGTCAGCCGATCCGGATCCTGATCCAGATGTCCGAAGCTGGCCCCTTTGGGGCAGATGAACCCCCTGCTGAACGGATCGTCCCGATCACCACGAACCGAGGTCACCCGGTCCTGTGCATCGAGGGTGAGCTCGAGTCCGCAGACCGCCTCGCACAGCGGGCAGGTCCGCAACAGCGTCCGGGTGTCATCAGTGATCTGGGCCATATCCACATCATCGCGCGCGATGGATGTCTGCGCATGCGGAAACAAGAATGACCGGTATCCGCGAATGAGCGGATACCGGTCACGGTCGGTCAGGGCAGTGCGGACCCCGCCCGACGGATGCGTGAGCTCAGCAGGCGACGCTGGCCACGGCGGATGCGCCGCGCCGGGTGAGCGCCGAGCGAACGGCCGCGCCGATCGCGACGACCGGCGGGATCCAGCGGGCCTCGCCCGGGGTGACGCCCCAGCATGCCTCGCCGGTGGTGAGCTGGGTGGGGGGCAGCGGGATGCCGTCGCCGTCGGTGTAGACAGTGGCGCCCGCCTCGCGCAGTGCCTCCAGCGCCATCGCGGCCTTGCGCAGGCCGGTGACCAAGTGGATCTCGCGACGCTCGGCACCGGGGATCTCGATCACCGGGCCGGCAAGGTCGTTAGCGCGCAGGTACCGGCGAACCTCGCCGGCCAGCTCACCGCTGATCTCGATGCCCGATACGTCCTCGTCGGTGATCAGGCAGATCCCGTTGGCCGTTTCAGCGATCGTCCACCCGCGCTGGATGTAGTCCTGCGCCGCGGCAGTCATATCTGCCGCCGATGCGGAAGTCGGAAACGTGGTGCGCACTGTTTTTCTCCATTCCCCGATAGACCTGGGTCCTGCATACGTGGTGGGTATCGGGACGGGGTGGGCAGAGCGTTACGGGTTGTACAAAAGATCTTGTTGACTGTCGGATTCGTCTCACCCGGTGCGCAATAGCTATCACCCGGGCATCTATTGGCGGGCCGTGGAAATGGGGGAAGGATCGCCATATGAGTGAGCATCGCGAAGCGATTCGATGGGGGGCGGCGGTCGAGTGACGGGTGGGCGTGCATCGCGAAGCGATTCGACGGGGGGCCGGGCGACGAATGCGCCCGATGACCCCGACGTGGTCGAGGCGCCGGATTCGGCCGAACTCGAAACCGAATCCCGCTGGATCGCTTGGAAAGAGAATGCGTCGAGGCGATTCGCGCGCGGTACGGACGAGCCGGAACCCGCCGAACCCTTCGAAAGTCCGCGGGCCTGGAGCGCCGAGGCCGCCCGCGGCCTGCTCGACGTGCAGTTCCACCGTCCCGCGACCCGTACCCTGCTGCCCCTCGCCTACATGCTCGGCCTGGCCTTCGCGATCGGTATCCCGATCGCGCTGACGGTCCTGATGTGGCAGGTCTCGGCGGTTCTCGGGGTGCTGACCGGTTTGCTCGCGGTACCGCTCGGCCTGACCATCGCGGCCGTGGTGCGCCTATTGCTCGAATTCCTCGAGAACGCCGCCAAGCTGGCGTCCAGGGTCGAACACATCGCCGATCTCGCCGACGATCTGTTCCAGGCGCTCTCCGATGTCGCCGAGCCGGTCAACCAGCTCTCCGAAGACGTTCGTGCCGTGCAGTTCTGGCGCTTCGGCAAGCGCGGCACGCGGAAGTAGAACCAGGCTGAATTGCCGGATCATCCCGAGCGGGAACCTCTTCGGCGCTCGTGCGCCACCGGCGTACCTGGGACGCCCGTCGTGACCAGTGTCAGTTTTACTGTGAAACAATGCTGTTCGGATATCCGGATATCTGTTGCGGATACCGGTTGGAGGCGCGCCGGACCGGCAGACTCGGGAGGACATCCGGGTGATTCGGCGCACGGCGCGAGGGGGAAGCATGGCTTTACCGCAGGGCACGACTGGTTCGACCATGCCGCGTAGGCAGCTCGGACGGCATCTGCGTGATCTGCGCAATCGGGCCAGGATGACCACCAGGATGGCGGCCCAGCAGCTCGAGTGGTCCGAGGCCAAGATCTGGCGCATCGAAACCGGTCAGACCTCGCTGCGCAGCCTGGACGTCGAGGCCATGTGCAAGATCTACGGTGCGCCAACCGATCTCGTCGAACCGCTGACCGCGCTGGCCAGGGAGACCAAGGCCAGGGGCTGGTGGACCGGCTACAGCGATGTGATCGCCGAGGGCTTCGAGGTGTACATCGGGCTGGAGGAGGCCGCTCGCGCGCTGTCCACCTATGAGAGCGAGCTGGTCCCCGGACTGCTGCAGACCGAGGCCTATACCCGCGCGCTGCTGCGGTCCGCGCGGCCGGAGGCAGCGGAGACCGATATCGATCGCCGGGTGCAGTTGCGCATGGCCAGGCAGGCGCTGGTCACGCGCAAGGATGCGCCGCTGCAATTGGATGTGGTGATCAGCGAGGCGCTGCTGTGGCGGCGCATCGGTGGTGACGCGGTGACCGCCGAGCAGCTGAGCCACCTGCGGCGCATGTGTGATCTGCCGAATGTGCGAATTCAGTTGGTGCCCTCGGATTCCGGCTATCACGACGGCATGGATTCCGGCCGGTTCGTGCTGTTGGATTTCGCCGAGGCGCAGGGCGAACTGCGCGAGCCGCCGGTGGTCTATGTCGAGGCGTTCACCGGTCCGGTGTACCTGGACAAGGAACCCGAAGTCGAGCGGTACCGAAAGGCTTTCGCGAACATCAAATCGGCTGCGGTTGACGCGCGCCGCGTCATCGACGAAGCGCGCGAGAGTATCTAGCAGCTGCCCGGGTAGCTGGCCCGCTCAGCACTTCTGGCGGCTGCCCCAGGTGCGCCCGAGCACCTCGCGATGGGTCGGCAGCGCCGATTCGTAGACCTCGCGGCCCTTCTCGGTGAGACAGACGAAGATCGCCCGCCGGTCCTCGGTGCACATGCTGCGCGAGACCAGTCCGTCGCGCTCGAGGCGCGCCACCGCGCGCGAGAGCGCACTCTGGCTCAGATAGATGTCGCTGGCGAGATCGCTCATCCGGTAGTTGCCGCAGTCGGCATCGATCAGCCGGTCCAGCGTCTCGAATTCGCTGAGTCCGATGTCGTGCCTGCCCTGCAGCTCCTTCTCGAGCGCACAGCTCACGGCGGCGTGCCGGTCGAGCAGCTCGCGCCACTCGGCGACCAACCCGGCGGGCGCCACATCGCGCCCTACTAATTCTGTTGTCGACGGCTTCGACATGGCCCTATCCTAGTGCTCCGGAGTAAACCATGCAACCACATTAAATGTGTTGGCATTTAATGTGGCCGCATGTAATGTTCCGCCCATGACTTCTGCAGCAACCCTTTCGGACGCCACGGCGACCGATCCGATCAGATGGTCCACCCGTCTCTGGGGCATGCTGATCACGCTCTGCATTGTGTTGTTCCTCGATGGTCTCGACGTCTCGATGATCGGTGTCGCGCTGCCGTCCATCGGCGCCGAACTCGATCTCTCAACCTCCACCCTGCAGTGGCTGGTCAGCGGCTATGTGCTCGGTTACGGCGGCCTGCTGCTGCTCGGCGGGCGCACCGCCGATCTGCTCGGGCGGCGCAAGGTCTTCCTGATCGCGCTCGCCGTGTTCGCAATTGCCTCGCTGGCCGGCGGTCTGGTCACCTCCGGCCCGCTGCTCATCCTGACCCGTTTCATCAAGGGCCTGGCCGCGGCGTTCACCGCCCCGACCGGTCTGTCCATCATCACCACCAACTTCGCCGAGGGCCCGGCCCGCAATAAGGCGCTGTCCATCTACACCGTGTTCGGTGCGGGCGGTTACTCCATGGGCCTGCTGTTCGGCGGTCTGATGACCGGCATCGGCTGGCGCTGGACCTTCCTGCTTCCGGTTCCGATCGCGCTCGCCGCGCTGGGCGCGGCCTGGGTGCTGGTGCCCAAGGACGAGGCCGCCGAGGAGGGCGGGCACGACATTCTCGGTGCGCTGCTGTCCACGGCGGGCATGCTGCTGCTGGTCTACACCGTCGTCTCCGCACCCGAGGCGGGCTGGGGCTCGCCGCGCACCATCATCTCGTTCATCGCCGCCGCCGTGCTTCTCGCCGGATTCGTCGCGGTGGAGAAGAAGGTGAAGTACCCGCTGGTGCGCCTGGGCATCCTGCGCAAGGTGACGCTGGTCCGGGCCAGCCTCGCGATCATCGCGGTCGCGGGTTCGTACTTCAGCTGGCAGTTCATCGTGACCCTGTACCTGCAGGATTCGCTCGGCTGGTCGCCGCTGAAGCTGGCCATGGCACTGCTGCCGGTGGGTCTGCTGGTGGTCGCGTCGGCGTTCTTCTCCGATAAGCTCGTCGATCGGTTCGGCACCGGACCGATCATCGCCGTCACCATGGTCGTGATGGCGATCGGCTACCTGCTGTTCCTGCGGCTGGACACCACGCCGTCGTATCTGACGATGATCCTGCCCGCGGTGCTGCTGATCGGCATCGGCTGGGTCGGCTTCCCCGCCATCAACATTCAGGCGACCAATGGCATCGATGACGATGAGCAGGGTCTGGCGGCCGGTGTGCTGCAGACCTCCATGCAGGTCGGTGCGGCCATCGTGCTCGCGGTGAACACGGCGATCATCTCCTCGGGCAGCCACGGGGCGAGCACCCCGGCCGCGGTGCTCGACAACTTCCGGCCCGGCCTGCAGTTCGCCGCCGGTGTGGCCATCGTCGGCGCGCTCATCGCCATGACGGCCTACCTGCCCAAGCGTGCCAAGGCGCGGGCGCAGGAGCCGGAGTTGGAACTCGTCGGCTGAATCCCCTTCCGGCCGACAGTAAGTCGAATGCCACCGCTTCCCTCCCTCATCGGAGGCGGTGGCGTTCGGCGTTTACGAGAAGGGCGGTGCGGCGGCGTCCTTGGGAGACCGGATATAGGTCAGCGGCTGACCGTCGAGACCGGTCTTGGGCCACTCGATGCCGAGCCGCGGATCGAAAGCATCAATATCCCGGTCGAATTCGGGTGTGTACTCGAGCGAACACAGATAGGTGACGGTCGAGTTGTCGGCCAGCGAGAGGATCGCATGGCCGAGCCCCTCGGATAGGAACATCGAGCGCCGGTCCACATCGTCGAGTACCACGCTGTCCCAGCGCCCGTAGGTCGGCGAACCCGGCCGCACGTCGACGACCACATCGAGAAACGCACCCCGCACACAGGTCACGTACTTCGCCTGCCCCGGCGGATCCTCGGTGTAGTGGATGCCGCGCAGCACCCCTGCTGCCGAGACCGAGCAGTTGACCTGGCGCAGATCGAACTGCCGACCGGTCACCTTCTCGAACTCCGAGGTCTTGAACGATTCGCAGAACATGCCACGGTCATCGCCGAATTGGCGCGGTGTGATCAGCCATGCGCCCGGCACGGCGAGTTCACGGAACTCCATCGCTCACCAATCCCGTCCGCGCTCGAGCAGATCGAGCAGGTAGCTTCCGTATCCGGAGCGAACCAGCGGTTCGGCCAGCGCGCACAGCCGCTCATCGTCGATGAAGCCCTGCCGCCACGCGACCTCTTCCGGCACACCGATCTTCAGGCCCTGCCGCTGTTCGATGGTGCGCACATAGTTGGCGGCGTCCAGCAGCGAATCGAAGGTGCCGGTGTCCAACCACGCAGTACCGCGGGCGAGCACATCGACGCGCAGCCGATCCTGTTCCAGATAGGCGCGATTGATATCGGTGATCTCGTATTCGCCGCGCGCCGACGGCCGCAGCTCGCGGGCGATCTCCACGACATCGTTGTCATAGAAGTACAGCCCGGGGATGGCGTAATTGGATCGGGGCACCTTGGGCTTTTCCTCGATCGAAACCGCTCGGCCGTCGGTGAATTCGACGACGCCGTAGGCGGTCGGATCCGATACCCAGTATGCGAAGACCGCGCCGCCGTCGATTTCGGTGAAGCGCTCGAGGCTGGTGCCGAGACCGGGGCCGTGGAAGATATTGTCGCCGAGCACCAGTGCGGCGCTGTCGCCGCCGATGTGGTCGGCGCCGAGCACGAAGGCCTTGGCGAGTCCGTCCGGTTCCGGCTGCACCACATAGCTGATCGCGATGCCGAATTGCGAGCCGTCGCCGAGTAGGCGGGCGAACGCCTCCGCATCCTCCGGGGTGGTGATGACCAGGATGTCCTGGATGCCCGCCAGCATCAGGGTGGACAGCGGGTAGTAGACCATCGGTTTGTCGTAGACCGGGACCAGCTGCTTGCTCACCCCGCGCGTGATCGGATGCAACCGGGAACCGGTGCCACCGGCCAAGATGATTCCGCGCATGGTCCCCGAGTCTGCCAGGCGCATCGGGCTCGGCTTCGGCGAGGTTCCGACTCGCCTACAAATTGATCACGAACGTTTGGTAACCGGGCGCGGCGGGCGATAAGTGTTGCGTAGGTCACGCATCCGTGATGTTCTGAAACATCAGTGCGTCACCCCTGCTGGGAAGTGACGCACACTGGGTACGTGTGAGATGTCAGCGTCGACTCTTGCCTGGGTAACCGTTCGGTCGGGCTCGGCGCGCCAGTGTGAGGTAGGTGCGCGATGTCGGCGACCAGCGTGAGTGAATTCGACCCGCGTGAGCCGGGTTTGCTGATGAACCCGGACGGCCCGAGCGCGCCAGCGCGAATGCTCCTGGCGACCTGCCTCGGCGCGGTGCGCCCGGTATTGCGCCTGTTTCCGGTCAGCCGGGCGACCATTCCGGTCGGTGCCGTCGCGATCGATACCCTGGCCCGCTTGCGGCCGCAGCCGCGCGGCGTCGATCGGGAACAGGTGGCGCTGAACGGGTTTCGAATGGAGATCCTGCGCCCGTCCGGTGGTTCGCGTGCCTTGCGGCACGGCGCGGTGCTGTACATGCACGGTGGCGGCTTCGCCATCTGCGGACTGGGCACCCATCGTCCCATTGCGGCCAGCCTGGCCCGGCGCACCGGACTGCCCGTGGTCAATGTCGACTACCGGCAACTGCCGGGACGCAGTATCGCCGAGGCGATCGAGGATTGTCTGAGCGCCTACCGCTGGCTGCTGCGGCACGGCGCGGACCCGTCCCGGATCGTCTTGGCGGGCGATTCGGCGGGTGGGTTCCTGGCCTTCAGCACCGCACTGCGCGCCATCGAGGCCGGTCTGCCGTCCCCGGGTGGGCTGGTGGGGCTGAGCCCGCTCCTCGATCTGGACTACGCGGCCAAGCGGGACTACGTGAATGTCGAGCGCGATCCCTATCTTCCGCTGTCCGCGCTGGAGGCGGTCGTGCGGATCGGTGCGGAGCTGGACGGCAAGCTGGATCCGATGATGTCGCCGGTCAACGGTGCCTTGGCGAGTCTGCCGCCGGTGCTGCTGATCGCCGCCGAGGACGAGGTGCTGCGCCATGACTGCGAGCTGATGGCCCGCAGGCTGACCGCGGCCGGTGTACCGAACGCGCTGGAGATCTGGCGCGGTCAGGTGCACGCCTTCATGGCCATTGCCCCCAATCTGCCCGAGAGCAGGATGGCGCTGGCCCGGGTATCCCGGTTCGTCCGCGCCCGACTCGAGCAGCCGCAGCGGGCTCGGACGGCTTGACCTGGATCGGCCGGACGAGTCGACCCCGCCTCCTGACTGCGCGTTCGGGCAGTCGGGAGGCGGGGTTCTTTGCTTGCGCCGCGGCTGTGGAATTTCCGTGGTCCGGAGAATTCCGTGCGCCGCAAATTCCGGCCGCCATTTAGTTCGACCGTATTAACCTTTTATTCATCTGCTGGACGGGTCTAGTTTTTCTGACTCTGCCGTGTCCAACTTTGCTATCACGGTTCCGTAATTCGGCCGAACAGCAGAAACCCCGCCCGATCGGACCGGGCGGGGTTTCTGCTGTTCGCTTCAGTTGTGTAGAGCGCTCGACTTACTTCGGCGGCGCGTTGAACGGCGCGGAGGTGGTGGCGAAGTACTGGATCGCCGCACCGATCGCAACCGGAGCCGTGATCAGGATCTGACCGGCCAGGGTGCCCAGCGCACCGACGGCGATGATGCCGCCGAGGCAGCCGATGGCGGCGGCCGGGATGAACGCACCGAACAGACCGACGATGGCGGCCGAGGCAACGGTCGCACCGGCGATACCGCCGAGGACGCAGCCGATGGCGCCGCCGCCGAGGCCGCCGACCAGGGTGCCGATGGTGGCGCCCATGGCGACGGTGTCCTTCATGCGGTTGAAGGCGGCCACCTCACGGTCGTACGGGGTCTTGAACGGGGCCTGGTCCTCGAAGGGCAGCGCGACCGGCTTGTAGGTGGCGTGCGCCATGTCGATCTGGGGGGTCAGGGTGGCCGTGCGGTCGGAGATCTCCGCCGCGACCGGGAACTCGAAATCATCGATGCGAGCCGTGAGCGGGGTGCCCGCGACGGTGGTGCCGTCGGCGGCCTTGATCTTGAGGGCGTTGTCCTCGACGACCAGCGAGCCGGCGTCGATCGAGATGATCGACTGGGTGTCGGTTGCGTGGGCGGTGAAGTTGATCGGGGCGTCGGCGGACTCCGCCGGAGCCGCGTTCACGGTACCTGCAGTGATGCCCATGGCGGCGATCAGCAGTGCCGACGTCGCGGCGAATTTCCTCATCAGCATTTGTTCTGGACCTCGATGTGAAGCGTTCGGAGGGGACTAGACGATCGAAATCTAGTGCAGCTAACGCGTGGTGAACCGTTTGTGACCGTTTATTCAAATTTTGTTCACCATCACGACCCGAAGCTTGGTGAGTTCTTTGAAATCACTACGTTGACCATGGTTTTTTGTGGGAATCCGAACTAATCGCTTTTCTTTACAATCGCTTAGCGTGATGAAGTTCACAGATTAGAACTCTCGCTGCGCAGGTGGGCGTAGGGAAGCGGATCCGGCGTCGGCACACTGCCGCGGCGACGTAAGGTCAGGGGGTGCGACTGCTCGTAACCGGCGGGGCCGGGTTCATCGGTGCGAATTTCGTCCAACAGACGGTGGCCGAGCGGCCCGACGCCACGGTAACCGTCCTTGACGCCCTGACCTACGCGGGAAATCGGGCCTCGCTCGAGTCGGTGGCCGACCGCATCGATTTCGTACACGGTGATATCGCCGATCTGGATCTGGTGGACGAACTCGTCAGCGGTGTCGACGCCGTGGTGCACTTCGCCGCCGAATCGCATAACGACAACTCCCTCGCCGAACCGTGGCCGTTCGTGCAGACCAATATCGTCGGCACCTACTCGCTGCTGCAAGCGGTGCGCCGCCATGAGGTGCGCTACCACCATGTCTCCACCGATGAGGTCTACGGCGATCTCACCCCGGACGGGCCCGCATTCGACGAGAACACCCCCTACAACCCGTCCAGCCCCTACTCGGCCACCAAGGCATCGAGCGATCTGCTGGTGCGCGCCTGGACCCGCTCGTTCGGCGTCCGCGCGACGATCTCCAACTGCAGCAACAACTATGGGCCGTATCAGCATGTGGAGAAGTTCATCCCGCGCCAGATCACCAATCTCATCGATGGGGTTCGGCCGCGGCTCTACGGTGCCGGACACCAGGTGCGCGACTGGATCCACGTCGATGACCACAACCGTGCGGTATGGGACATCCTGGAGCGCGGGCGGACCGGCCGGACCTATCTGATCGGTGCCGACGGCGAACTCGACAACAAGTCGGTGGTGCGGATGATCCTCGAGGCCTTCGACCGCGATCCGGACGACTTCGACCATGTCACCGACCGCGCCGGCCACGACCAGCGCTATGCGATCGATGCATCGCTGCTGCGCACCGAACTCGGTTGGACGCCGCGGTATTCGGATTTCCGTGCCGGGCTGGCCGCCACCATCCAGTGGTACCGCGATAACGAGAGCTGGTGGCGTCCGGCCAAGGCCAACACCGAACGCGCGTACGCCGATGCGGGCGAGCGGACCATCAACGCCTGAACTCCCCCGAGCCGCTGGCCGGACCCGGGAGCGCTGAGGTTCAGCTCCCGGGCCGACGGTCGGTGTGCGCCCGGGTTCTGGGTGTACCCAGGTCCTTCCGAAATCAGTTGTCGCCTCGG
Source organism: Nocardia sp. NPDC004278 (assembly GCF_053602975.1). NCBI lineage: Bacteria > Bacillati > Actinomycetota > Actinomycetes > Mycobacteriales > Nocardiaceae > Nocardia > Nocardia sp. NPDC004278. The sequence continues at coordinate 208,861 of NZ_JBSGEQ010000006.1, read as the reverse complement.
TCGGCCCGTGGCACGGACCGAGAGCGGCGGGGGTCTGTCAGCCCCAGACGATCGAGTAGTACTTCCAGAGCGCGGCGATCAGGGCCACCAGCGTGGCCGCGATGATCGTGATCGCCGGACCCTTGGCCGGGGTCCGACCGCGGACATCGGTGAGTCGCAATGGCATCCAGCGCAGCAGCACCGCCAGTGCCAGGATCGCCAGCGGTACGAAGTATCGGCCCTGTACGCCGTCGATGATGTAGTAGCCGACCGGGGTGAACGACATGTACAGCGTCACGTAGATCATCGCGACGCTCGCGAGCACGGTCAGCGCCACGATCAGCGTGCGCCGGAAGGTGGCGGTCGCGGTGTTCATCCGGTCCGCGATACCGACGCTCACCGCGAATGCGAGCAGGCAGGCCAGCACCGTCAGGGCGGGGACGTCGATGTAGGCGAAGCCGAGTTCACCGAAGAACTGGGTGAACCACCGCTGGTCGCGCAGTGCGATGCTCTCGCCGAAGACGTTCACGAAATCCAACGGGTCGCTGAGGATGCCGTGCAGCTGATCGCTGGGCCGCACCGAATTCCATTGGTGCGGTGGGCGCATCAGGCCCATACCGTCGGTGGTCGGTGCCGCGATCTTCATCCAGACCGCGAAGGCCGCCGCACCCAATGCCGCGAAACCCCATGGGAGCAGACGCTTCCAGCCGGAATTGCCGCCGAAGGCGAACCGGTCCGTCGGCACCAGCACCACGAGCACGGCCAGTAGTACATAGGTCGGCTTGCTGACCGGCAGCGCGACGGTCGCGGCCAGCAGCGCCGCGGTCTCGACGCGACCGAGGCCGTTGCCGAGGAACAGTGCCTTGACCAGCAGCGTGGAGACCAGAATGGCCAGTGCGTTGGTCAGCGTATCGGCGGTGACGGTGCCCGCCTGGAAGACCGCGATCGGCAGTACGGCGACGGTGAACGCCAGCCACTGCACCCGATGCGCGCGCAGGGCGTAGAGGCCGAATCCGACGAGGGCGAGATAGACGGCCAGGCCCGCCAGGCGGGTCAGCAGCATCATGGCGCCGACATTGAGCCCGAACAGTTCGGCGAGCCGAATGCCGATGGCGGCCGGGATATACGGCACCGGCGAGTAGGCGGCGGTATTGGTGAACCAGACCGCTTCCTCGGTCTTCGACACCGCGGCGCCCTCGAATCGGGCATAGGCGCCGGGATCGGCGACCATCGGATCCGGCTCATCCGGATTGGTCGTGTAATCGTGCAGCGCGTAGCCCATCAGCGCGGTGATGCTCGATGGCACATCGCCGCCGTAGGAGATGCCGCGATTGTCGGGGATCCGCTCGGGTCGGAACCCGCCGTGTGCGACCTGATAGGCGCGACCGAACTGGGTGATCTCGTCGTGGCCCCAGAACGGCGGGGTGATCCACGCGAACAGCGCACCGAAGACCGTGACGATGATGGTGAAGGCGATCGTGGCGGCGCCGAACCGGGCCACGATCCGACGTCCGAAATCGCGCTTCGGATTGTTTGTGGCCGGAGCGTCGCTGTCCGTGCTGCTCGAATCCGGCTCGGTGGCACTGGATTCGGATGCGGACGCGGGCAGTGTCGTCGAATCCCCAACGGCGGTATCGCTATCCGCGCTCAGCGCCGGTTCCGGGTTCGATTCGGTTGCGGCGGTTGCGGTCCGATCCGCCGAGGTGGTCAACGCTCGGCTCCACCGGTGTCATCCGCGCCGACCGCCGAATACCGCAGGTAGACAAGTCGCGCGGCCTCGTGCCGGGAGCGCCGGATGCCATCCAGGATCAGGCCGGCGGTCCAGGCCAGGCTGCCGAGCAGCAGCAGGGTGAAGCCGAGGAACAGTGTCGGGAAGCGCGGCACCTCATGGGTGTTGTAGAACTCGACCACGATCGGGATGGTCAGGATGATCGAGACCAGCCAGCTCAGCGTGCCGAACAGTCCGTAGAACGCGACCGGCCGCTCATGTCTGGCCAATCCGATGATCAGCGCCAGGATCTTGAACCCGTCGTGATAGGTGCGCAGCTTGCTCTCGCTGCCCGCGGGCCGATCACGGAAGCCGACCGGAACCGCGGTCTGCGGCACCCGCAGATGCAGGGAGTGCACGGTCAGTTCGGTTTCGATCTCGAATTCGCGCGAGACGGCCGGAAAGCTCTTGACGAACCGGCGCGAGAACACCCGGAAGCCGCTGAGCATATCCTCCACGTTCTCGCCGAACACCTTGCCGACGACGCCGTTGAGCACCTTGTTTCCGGTCTCGTGGCCGGACCGGTAGGCCGATGCGCCCTGGTCCTGCTTACGCACACCGAGCACATGGTCATAGGGGCCGTCGAGCAGTGTCTTGATCATCAGCGGTGCGGCCGACGCCTCATAGGTGTCGTCGCCGTCGATCATCAGATAGATATCGGCCTCGATATCGGCGAAGGCGCGGCGCACCACATTGCCCTTGCCCTTGGTGTGTTCATGGCGCACGATCGCCCCGGCCGCGCGGGCCCGTTCGGCGGTCGCGTCGGTGCTGAGGTTGTCGTAGACGTAGACGACGATTCCCGGCACGGCGGCCTGCAGGTCGGCGACGACCTTGGCGACCGAAGCCTCCTCGTTGTGGCATGGCACCACTGCGGCAATTCGGAGCTCGGTGGAGTCCACCCGGTCAATCCTCGATGTCGGCGGTGAATGGGGAACACCGGGAGGGTACAGGGCTGCACCGCTTGGTGCTCACTCGGTTCCGAGCCTACTGGGGTACCGTCGCCGAGTGCCTTACCCCGAGCAGCCCGTGTCATTCTCCGAGCGGTCCGGCTCCCCGCAATCGACGCCGGTCGACGCTGCGGAGCCGCCGGTGGACGACTCGCTGACCGCGAAGGTGATCGCCGCGCTGCGGCGCGGTGGTGCGTTCCTGGTGGTCGGCGCGATCGGCTTCCTCGTCGACGCGGGCACCTATAACCTGCTGGTTTTCTGGGGCGGCGAGGGTGTGCTGTACCACGCGCCGCTGCCCGCCAAGATCATCGCGATCGCCGTAGCGACCGTGGTGACCTACTTCGGTAACAAGTGGTGGACCTTCGGGCACAAGAAATCCGACAATCCCGGTCGCGAATATTTGTTGTATGCCGTATTCAACGTGGTCGCTATCGGTCTGCAACTGGGTTGCCTCGGATTCTCCCGCTATGTTCTCGAACTGTCGTCACCACTGTCGGACAACATCTCCGGCACGCTCATCGGCCAGATCGTCGCGGTGGTATTCCGCTATTGGGCCTATGACAAATTCGTATTCGTCGGTTCGGCGCCCACATCAGCTAATAGCGAGCAACATAGATGATGGCGGTGGCCGGGTTGCTGGACAGGCGGTTGCCGAGTCCGGTTGATATCCTCGGCCCCGCCGCGAACGGCCATCCTGGGGCATGTCTGTCCCGTCGGCACCAAAACGATTTCGAGGACCTTCATGGATCAGTCGGCTACCAAAGCCGTTACCGAGACGAATGACCGCCCTTCGACCGCGCCCGCCTCGCTGCGCGCCGATCACCAGGCGCCCGATCGGTTGGTGCTGCAGCGCGGCATCTTCACCGGGCCGTCGGCGAAGGTGAGCGATGAGCTCTACGCCGTCGTCAAGGGCAGAGCGCATCGGGAACGGCTGGAGCTGCGACTGGACAAGGGCGCCTCCGCGCACACCAACACCTATTTCGGGCGGTTCGCGGCCAGCTACTGGCAGCGCTGGACCACGGTCACCGAGGTGTGGGCGACCATGGTGCTGGATGTGACCAAGCGGGCCAGGATTCGGCTCGTCGCCTCCGACATCGCCGGGCACCGCCGGATCATCGACACCGCCGAGGTCACCGCGAGTGGCCCCTTGACCTTGACCGCACCGCTGGACCAGTACGTCGACGGCGGCGCGCTGTGGCTCGAATTCGATGCCATCGGCGGCGAACTCGGCATCTCCGCGCAGACCTGGACAGCGACCGCGCCCGATCACGTGCGCCCCGTCGCCATCGCGATCTGCACCTTCAACCGGGCCGCGGACTGCGCCGAGACGGTGGCCGCACTGGCCTCCGACGCGCCGATACTCGCGGCCATCGACGCGGTGTACGTGGTCGATCAGGGCACCGATCTGGTCGAGAACCAGCCGCGCTTCCAAGAGACCCTGCCGGTCTTCGGTGACAAGCTGCGATACATCCGCCAGCCGAATCTCGGTGGGGCGGGCGGGTTCACCCGCGGTCTCTACGAGGTGTCCGCGGTCAACGAGCACGCCGACGTCATCCTGATGGACGATGACATCCTCTGCGAGCCGGAAACGGTATTGCGGCTCAATGCCTTCGCCAATCTGACCGCGGAACCGACCCTGGTCGGCGCGCAGATGCTGTTCCTGCTCAACCCGGACTACCTCAATGTCGGCGCCGAGGAAGTGCATCTGCACGAACTCAAGCACGGCCAGAAGGTGTCGAAGGCGCTGCGCAACACCAGCATGCTCAAGAAGAACCAGGAGCGCCGCGTCGACGCCGGGTACAACGCCTGGTGGACCTGTCTGATCCCGGCCGAGGTGGTCGCCAAGATCGGGCTGCCGGTGCCGATCTTCTTCCAGTGGGACGATGTCGAATACGGCATCCGGGCCCGCGAGCACGGATTCGTCACGGTCACGCTGCCCAATGCCGCGGTGTGGCATGCCGACTTCTACTGGAAGGACTACGACGACTGGGCGCGCTACTTCAGCACGCGCAATTCGCTCATCGTCGGTTCGCTGCACGCCGATCTCGATGGCAAGGCCATTACCCGCCAGCTGTTCCGCAGTCTGGCCGAACACCTGGTCGCCATGCAGTACGGCCTGGTGCACACCACGCTGCAGGGCATCGAGGATTTCCTCCAGGGCCCGAAGATCCTGCGCGACGGCGGTATCGCGGCCCTGGCCGCCGCCCGCACCGGCCGCGCGGACTACCCGGAGACGATCAAACATCCGGCCGCGACTCCGCCGGTCCGCTCGCCCGATATCCAAATGCGCCGCGCCGGTGGCGAACCGAGCCGGGTGACCGCGGTCCTGATCAAGCGGGCCATCGCCCAGTGGACCGGCCGCACCCAGCACGGCCTGATCGGCGTCACCCGCGAGGACGCGCACTGGTGGCACGTCGCGCTCTTCGACCATGTCGTGGTCACCGATGCCTCACAGTCCGGCGTCCGAATCCGCCAGCGCGACAAGGCCCGCGCCCGCGCCCTGCTGATCCGCACCATCCGCGTCCTGCGCCGCCTGCGCCGCGAGCTGCCCACCCTGACCCGGCAGTACCGCGCCGCCGTCCCCGAACTGACCAGCCGCGAGAACTGGGAGCGCCTGTACGGCATCAAGCCGGACTAGCCCCGAACATTCGCCACGCACCCGTTGCGCGCTACATCCCGGCCTAGCGGACTAGAACTGCTGTCGCACAACCAGTGACTAGCGCGCACAGGGTGTGAGGTCTGCGCGACCGGCACTGGTTATGCGTGATGATCGTTGATCTGCCGATAATTTGCGCGCGGTTCGCGGAACGTGACCGGTCTTCGGGCGCGGCTGTTCAGTGCAGCGCGGTTTCGAATGCGGTGTATGCGCGCTCGTCGAACAGGACGAAGCGAACTTCGGTGAGGTTTGTCGTTGTGCTGCGGACGGTTTCGATGGCGATGCGCGCGCCGTCATCGATCGGCCAGCGGTAGATGCCGGTGGAGATGGCGGGGAAGGCGATGGTCTGGGCACCCAATTCGTCTGCTACCCGCAGTGATTCGCCGTAGCAGGAGGCGAGCAGGGGGCTGCGGTCCTCGGTCGCGGACCAGACCGGGCCGACGGTGTGGATGACCCACTGGGCCGACAGCCGCCCCGCGGTGGTGGCGACGGCCTGACCGGTCGGTAGCCCCTTGCCGTAGTGCGATGCCCGCAGATCACGGCAGGCATCCAGAATTTCGGGACCACCCGCGCGATGGATCGCGCCGTCGACCCCGCCACCGCCGAGCAGCGATGAATTGGCCGCGTTGACGATCGCGTCCACCGACTGTTTCGTGATATCGCCACGGACCAAGATGATGGTGACCACGGTATCGACGGTAGCGGCAAGTAAGGCCATTGCCGAAAGGCCACCCTCGGCCGGTGTGGCGCGGGCGAGGGTGGCCGCCGTCGGTCAGAGGAACAGGTCGGTGGTCAGTTCGGAATCGCCGGGGACCACCCGGTACTTGTCGAGGTCGGTGATGCCGTGGGCGGCCAGGACCTCGTCATCGAGGAAGAAGTTGCCGCTGGTCTCCTTCGACGGCGAGGTGAGCACCAGGTAGGCGGCGTCGGCGTAGATATCGGGGGTGCGGGAGGTGGCGATCATCTCCTCGCCGCCGAGCAGATTCTTCACCGCGGCGGTGGCGATGGTGGTGCGCGGCCACAGCGAGTTGACCGCGATGCCGTCGCCCTTGAGTTCCTCGGCCAAACCCAGTGTGGTGAGCGACATTCCGTACTTGGCGATGGTGTAGCCCAGTGCCATGCCCGCCCACTTCGGGTCCAGGTTGAGCGGCGGGGACAGGGTCAGGATGTGCGGGTTGCGGCCCGCCGCGGCCGATTCGCGCAGCGCGGGAATGCTGAGCTTGGCGAGCAGGAAGCTGCCGCGGCAGTTGATGTCCTGCATGAGGTCGTACTTCTTCATGGAGATGGCGTCGGTGGGCGAGAGGTCGATCGCCGACGCGTTGTTGACCACGATATCGATGCCGCCGAAGCGCTCGACGGTCTGCCGCACGGCCTCGGCGACCGACTCATCGATGCGCACATCGCCGACGAAGGGCAGTACCGTGCCGCCCGCCGCCTCGAGCTCCGCCGCCGCGGTATGGATGGTGCCGGGGAGCTTGGGATGGGGCTGGTCGGTCTTGGCGATCAGGGTGATATTCGCGCCGTCGGCCGCGGCTCGCCTGGCGATCTCCAGACCGATGCCGCGGCTGCCGCCGGACATGATCATCGTCGCGCCCGCGAGCGGCTTGGATCCCGGTTCCGTCATGACCTGCTCCTGTCGTCGATGCCGCGGGTGGGTGCGCCCGCGGCCGTGCTGACCCGGTGGGCGACCTGCGAGCAGTCGCCAGCGGGTGTTGTGCAGGTTAAGCGTAACCCAGATTCTTATGCAACCAGTTGCATAGGATGCTAGAAAAAAGGCGCCGGAAATCCGACGCCTTTCCGTCCCACCTGTCAGATGCTGGAGGCTCCGGCGATCAACAGGATGTTCAGCAGGATGATCAGCGCCGCGAAGGCCCAGGTGATGTAGATGAAGACGACGCCGGGCGTCTTCTGCGGAACCGGGCCGATCGCGCCATTGAGGAAGATGATCGCGGGCGGCTTGTAGTAGAACCGCGCGCCCTGACCTTCCTGAACCACCGCCGTCGCATTCGCCGGGCCCATATCGAACAGCCAGGGCGTGGTAACCCGCACGTGGTACTGACCGGGACCGACCGGTATGTGGTTCTGTCCCCACCGCGTATTCGGCACCCGCTGACCGTTCACCAGAATCTTCGGCTTGGTTATCGCCAGCAGGAAGGAGAACCATTCATAGGAGGCCTCGACGGTGATTCCGGGCGGGGCCGGAGGTGCGCCGTAGCCCGCCTGTTGCGGGGCCGGTTGCCCATAGGGCGCGGGTGGCTGGCCGTACGGTTGCTGGCCGTAGGGCGGAGCGGGCTGACCGTACGGTTGCGGCTGCGCGAGGTGCGGCTGGCTGCCGTACTGCGGTTGCGGAATATGCGGCTGGCTGCCATAGGGCGGCTGCGGAATATGCGGTTGGCTGACCGGTGGTTGCCCGGCGGGCGGCGCATACTGCGGTGGCGCACCGTAGGGATTCGGCGCGCCCTGTGGCGCAGGCTGACCATACGCGGGCTGTCCGGGCCATTGCCCGGGCTGGCCCTGAGGCGGATACCCGCCGGGGTAACTCATCGGAACCCTCCCGTTTAGCGATTGTGCGTGCCGACCCTACCGTGTTGCTGCGGGGTTCGCTGGGCCCGTCGGGGCGCGCCGGCCGCCTGCCCGGCCTGTCGCTCCCCGCCGGGTATGCGGTCGAATCAGCGTTGCGAGCCGCGCTCCTGGTAGAACTGCCGCTGCTGCTTGCGGATGCCGCGCCACACCTTCGCGCGTTCGGCCGCCAGCCGCTTATCCGATCGCGCTGCGTTCCAGGCGTTTTCCCGTTCGAGCCTGCGGTAGCTGTCGAAGCGCCGCTGGGTGAGCGCGCCGTTGTCGATGGCCTGCTGTACCGCGCAGCCGGGTTCGCCGTTGTGCGCGCAGTTGTCGAATCGGCATTGCGCCGCGAGGGATTCGATATCGCTGAAGGTCTTCTCGATGCCTTCGGCCGCATCCCAGATGCCGATGCCGCGCAGTCCGGGCGTATCGATCAGGGTGCCGCCGCCGGGCAGCGGCCGCAGCTCCCGATGCACGGTGGTATGCCTGCCCTTCTTATCCGCCGCGCGAACGGCACCGGTGGCGAAGACTTCCTGGCCGAGCAGGGCATTGGCGAGCGTCGATTTCCCGACGCCGGAAGGACCGATCAGCGCGACGGTGCCGTCGAGCATCGCGGTGAGCACATCCAGTCCGTATCCGCTGTCCGCGCTGACCGCGAGCGCGACCGCACCGGGTGCGACGGCCTGCACCTCATCGAGCGGAATATCCAGCGCCGCATCCGCTTTGGTGAGCACCACGACCGGCTGCGCGTTGCTCTCCCAGGCCAGTGCGAGCATCCGCTCGATTCGGCCGAGATCGATATCGCCATCGGCCGCACTGCAGATCAGCACGGTATCGACATTCGCGGCGAGCACCTGGCCCTGTGCGCGGCGGTCCGCGGCCGAGCGCATGATCGCGCCCCGGCGCGGAAGCAGTTGTCGCACATTCAGTTCGGCATCGATGCTCACCCAATCACCCGTGCACAATCCGCTGATCTCGGAATTGGGCGTATTCAACCGCGGGCAGCGGGCACGCGCGGATCCGGTCGACGTTGCGACATCGCATTCGCTGCGATCCATCCGGATCACCCGGGCCGGTACACACCCGTCTTCGATGAGCACGGCATATTCGTTGGCAACGGCTTCGGTCCAGCCGTAAGGGACGAGAAGGTCGTGGTCGACCATGATGGAAGGAATCCTTCGTCGGGCGCCGAGCCCGAACCGGACTCAGCGAGAGGTATCTGAGGTGGAAATCCGTGCGGCAGCGTGCGTTTGCGCAGCTGACCCGGGCACGACAAACTCAACGTTGCGTGTCACGATTTCCACCTCCTCACTCATCTCTCGACGTTGTTCGCCCACTTTGGCACAGCGCGGAAACCCCGCGCAACCTATTTTTCGCCGGGGGTCTTCGCATCCGGATCGGGCTTGCCGAACTGCTCGTTGCGGCCCAGGCTGCGCAGGTGGAACCATTCGCGCAGACCGGCCGGATCGCGGCGGGTGACCAGGAAGAACCAGGAGAAGCGGATCCATTCCTGGGGAAGCAGTTTGCGCATGCCGGGCTGGGACATCAGATAGCCGCGGTTGCGGTAGGTGAAGTAGCGCTTGACCGGGTCGTCCGGATATTGCGTGTGCATGCGGCCACCGAGGATCGGCTTGAATTCGGCAGCGCCATTGGGATGCAGGTAGGCCGTCTGCAGGCAGGTGCCGAAGGGCAGGCCGGAGCGGACCAGCCTGCGGTGCACCTCGACCTCATCGCCGCGCACGAACAGCCGCAGATCGGGGACGCCGATCAGATCTACCGCCTTGGCCGAGACCAGCGCGCCGTTGAAGAGCGAGGCGATGCCGGGCAGGAAATCCTCATCGCCCAGTTCGGAACGTAGCCGCCGCCAGACCACCCCGCGGCGCAGCGGGAAGGCGAGGCGATCGGGTTCGTCGATATCGCAGACCACCGGCGATACCTCGACCAGGCCGTACCGCTGCGCGCAATCGAGAAGGGTGGCAAGGACTTCCGAACCGTCGGGGCGGCCGTCGTCATCGGCCAGCCACACCCAGTCCGCGCCGAGGGTCAGCGCGTGCAGCATGCCGAGCGCGAAACCACCAGCGCCGCCGAGATTATGGGCCGAGCCGAGGTAGGTGCATTCCAGCGGCTGCTGGGCGACCAGATCGGCGACCTCGGGTTCGTTGCCATTATCGACCACGATCAGGTGGTCCACCGGGCGGCTCTGGGAGGCAAGGACTTTCAGGGATTCGGCGAGCAGTTCAACGCGTTTGTGGGTGACGACGACGGCGACGATCTTGGCATCGGGGCCGGTGCTGGCGGGGGTGCGGGCGGCTTCGATCTGCGCTGGTGACGGGTCATCGGAGTCGTCGGCCAGGTCGTCCGGGATCGGCCGGGCCCGGTCGTCCGCGGATCGAGGCTCCGTGGCGTCCGTGGTTTGCGCTGCCGCATCGTTTGCGGGCTGCGGCGCTGCGTTGTGCGGCGCTGCGTCGTGCGACGCGGGGTCGTGTGGCGCGGGGTCGTGTGGCGCGGGGTCGTTCGCCGGGGCGGCCGGGGTCGGTGCGTCGGAATCTGCTGGCACGGAGTCGATCGGGGCCTCGCGCCCCGCGTCGATCGAGGCGTTCTGCTCGGTCGGCTCACTCATGCCTGATTCCGCTCCAATTCTCGCTCGGTTCCCATTGTCCGTTCCGCTTCCATTTCCCGCAGCACGGTGGCGACATGATTCCCCGCCTCGGGGCCCTCGTAGGCACGCACCACTTCTTCGATACCGCCGCGCAGGCGGATCTGCCCGTGGTCGACCCACATGGCGGTATCACAGAGCTGGGCGAGAAATTCGTTGGAATGGCTGGCGAACACCAGGATGCCCGAGCGGGCCACCAGTGATTGCAACCGGAGCCGCGCCTTCTTCATGAATTCGGCGTCCACCGCGCCGATACCCTCGTCGAGCAGCAGGATCTCCGGATCGATCGAGGTCACCACGCCCATTGCGAGCCGCACCCGCATACCCGTGGAATAGGTGCGCAGCGGCATGGACAGATATTCGCCGAGTTCGGTGAAATCGGCGATCTCATCGATCTTCGCCAGCATCTGCTTGCGCGTCTGCCCGAGGAAAAGCCCGCGGATGATGATGTTCTCGAAGCCGGAGATCTCCGGATCCATGCCGACGCCGAGGTCGAAGACCGGTGCCACCCGGCCGCGGATGCGCGCGCTGCCGCGCGAGGGCTCATAGATTCCCGAGAGCAGCCGCAGCAGTGTCGATTTGCCCGCGCCGTTGTGGCCGACCAGGCCGACCCGGTCACCCTCTTTCAGCGAAAGGGTGATGTCGCGCAGCGCTTCCACCACCACGACATCGGACTGATTGCGGCCGATCGCCCCGCCCGCCTTGCCGAGAAACGCCTTCTTCAGCGACCGCGATTTGGCGTCGAAGATCGGGAATTCGACCCACGCCTGGCGGGTTTCGATACTCACATGGTCGGTCATCGGGCCCGATCTCCTATACCCAGTACGGCACGCGCGAACGGTACTGCTTCATGGCGAAGATCGCTACGATCCAGCCGACCACGGTGATGGCGCCGACGATCACCCAGTGATACAGATGCTGATCGTCACCGAGCAGCGGCGCGCGGACGATCTCCAGATAGTGGAAGGTCGGCACGATTTCGGCCAGCTTGGCGCGCTCGCTCACCTGACCGCCCTGCGACTGCAGACTTTTCGTATTCCACATGACCGGAGTCAGCACGAAAAGCATCAGCGTGAGGCTGCCGAGGATCGGCGCGATATCGCGGTAGCGGGTGCTGAAGATGCCGAACACGATCGAGACCCACATCGAGTTCAGGAACACCAGCCCCAGCGCGGGAATGGCGAAAATCGCGGTCCAGTGCAGTTTTTCCCAAACCCCGAAGGCGACCAGCACCACCAGATAGATCAGCATGTTGTGCGCGAAGAACAGCAGCTGCCGCCAGACCAGGCGATAGACGTGCACGCTCAGCGCCGAGGGCAGCTGTTTGATCAGCCCCTCATTGGCGATGAACACCTCCGAGCCCTCGAGGATGCTGGCCTGGATCACATTCCAGACGATGATGCCGATGGCCACATACGGCAGATAGTCCTTGATCGACTGATCGAGCAGCGCCGCGTACAGAATGCCGATCGCGGCGGCCTGCACACCGGTCGCGATGGTGATCCAGAACGGACCGAGCACCGACCGGCGGTAGCGCTGTTTGATGTCCTGCCAGCCCAGCGACAACCAGAGCTCGCGCTGGGCGAAGCCGCCGCGGAAGTCGTTGAACGCGCGACCGAAGGTCTGCGAGTCCGAGACGATCGGTGTTTCGATCGCCGCGGACTGTGCGTCCTCGGCTTGTTCGGTCGGCTGATCGACCGGGGTGGCATCCGCGGCTGCGGTGTTCTCGTCAGGTCGCACGGTTTCGGGACTCTCGTCGGAACGTGCTTGGCTGGTATCTGAACGCACTGAACTCTCTTCAGGACGATCCGGGCTGTCTTCGGGACGCGCCGTATTTACATCGGTAACCGAGTCGGGGCGAGCGGCAGCGGACGGCACGGTGCTCGACACTACCCTCGTAAATTCCAACCGATCCGGCTGGCACACACTGGCCGGGCGCGGCGCGGCTCAGAGATATTGTCCGGATCCGCCGGTGGCCGGGTTCCCGCGCGGGTCGGTCGCGTGGATGCCGGGCGGCAGCGCCCCCTGCCGCATCTGCTCCAACTGCGCCCGCGCCGCCATCTGCTGCGCGAACAGCGCCGTCTGAATGCCGTGGAACAGGCCCTCCAACCAGCCCACGAGCTGGGCCTGGGCGATGCGCAGTTCGGCATCGGAGGGGATGGCGTCATCGGTGAACGGCAGCGTGAGCCGCTCGAGCTCTTCGCGCAATTCCGGGGCGAGACCCTGTTCGAGTTCGCGCACCGAGGATTTGTGGATCTCGCGCAACCGGGTCCGGCTGGCGTCGTCCAGCGGAGCCGCGCGCACTTCTTCCAGCAGCTGCTTGATCATGGTGCCGATGCGCATGACCTTCGCGGGCTGCTCGACCATATCGGCCAGCGATTCCTCGGCGTCTTCCTTATCGTCCGAATTGCCGGATTTATCGTCGCCGTCGGTCACGACCTGCGCGGTGAAGGGCGTGTCGGTGCCGGACTCCGCCGGGATGGCCAGCGGCCTGCCGTCGGGCCCGATCACGACAATGGATTCCGGTGCTCCGTCCGATTGCGTCATGGTCCCCATCATGTCGCGTCCGCCGCGAACGCGCTAAGTCGGTCGCCTTCCATCAGGTCACCGGGTCGGTGCCGCGGCCGGGAGGCGACGTCTATTCTGTTCGGGTCGTGTGGTTCGGATTTGCTGAAAGTCGGTTGCCATGCTGAGTCCCAGTTCACTGCACCCCCGCCCGCCGGCGAGGGGGAACGCGGTTACCCAGGCTCGCCCGCGCCCCTTAGAGTGGCCAACATGACTTACGACGTCGCAAGGGTGCGGGGCCTGATACCGTCCCTGGGCGACGGGTGGATCCATCTCGACCCGCAGGGCGGAATGCTGGTCCCGGATTCGGTATCTCGTGCCGTATCAACAGGTTTCCGAACCTCCTCGTTTTCCCATATCGGTCGCAACGGTGCCGCCGTGCGCAGTGCCGCGATTCTGGAGGCGGCCCGCGAGGCCGTCGCGGATCTGGTCGGCGGTGATCCGGCGGGCGTCGTGCTCGGGCCGGACCGCGCGGTGCTGCTGGCCTGGTTGGCGGAGTCGCTGAGTTCGCGCCTCGGCCTCGGCACCGGGATCGTGCTGTCGCGATTGGACGATGAGGCCAATGTCGCGCCGTGGTTGCGGATCGCGAATCGCTACGGCGCCCATGTGCGCTGGGCCGAGGTGGAGATCGAGACCTGTGAGATGCCGTCGTGGCAGTTCGAGGAACTGATCGGCCCGACCGCCCGGCTCGTCGCGCTGACCGCGGCATCGCCGATCGTCGGTTCCGCGCCCGCGGTGCGCGTCGCTGCGGATCGGGTGCACGAGGTGGGCGGGCTGCTCGTGGCCGACTGCTTCGGCGCCGCGCCCTATGCCCTTATTGATATCGACGAACTCAATGCCGATGTGATCGCGCTGAGCGCGCCCGCGTGGGGTGGTCCGCAGATCGGCGCGCTGGTCTTCCGCGATCCGGCCTTCCTGGACCGGATTCCGTCGATGTCGTTGAACCCCTATGCCAAGGGCGCCGAGCGCCTCGAGGTCGGCGGCCATCAGTACGCACTGCTCGCCGGGCTGACCACCTCCATCGATTTCCTCGCCGGTCTCGACGAACGGGCCAGGGGCTCGCGCCGCGAGCGGCTGGAGGTCTCCATTACCTCGCTGCAGGACTACCACGATCAGCTCTTCGAGCACCTGATGGATGTGCTCGACAAGATCGCCAACCTGACCGTTATCGGCCGCGCCTCCACCCGCATCCCGACCGTCAGCTTCACCATGGCGGGCATGCAGGCCGAGAAGGTCGCCGCCAAACTCGCCGACGCCCGCATCGGCACCCTCAGCGGTGTGCACGGCGGCAGCCGCCTGCTCGACGCCCTCGGCGTCAATGACGAAGGCGGTGCGGTAACCGTCGGTTTGGCCCCGTACACAACGAAATTCGAAATCGACCAACTCGGCCGCGCCCTCGCCGCGCTGGAGTGACTAGACGTCCCTGACGTTCAGGACCACCTTGCCGAAGGTTTCGGCGGAGTCGAGCAGCCGGTGGGCCTCGGCGGCCTCGGTGATCGGCAGTTCGGCGTGCACAACCGGAACTATCGTGCCGTCGGCGATCAGCGGCCAGACGTGGCGGTTCAGTTCGGCGATGATGGTGGCCTTGCTATTGGCGCCGGTGGTGGGCCGGTTGCGGACGTTATTGGCGTGAATCGTGCCCCATTTGCCCAGCAGCGCACCGAGATTCAGCTCGGCGGCGACCCCGCCCTGCATGCCGATCACCACCAGGTGGCCGTGCTTGGCCAGCGCCTCGACATTGCGTGCGAGATAGGCGGCGCCCATGATGTCGAGGATGATATCCGCGCCCGGACCGCCGGCACCGGACTCCTCGGCGCGGATCGCGGCCACGAAATCGTCCTCGCGGTAATTGATCAGCACGCTCGCGCCCAATTCGCGGCACTGTTTCAGTTTCTCGGTCGAGCCCGCGGTCACCGCGACGCGTGCGCCCTGGCTGAGCACGACCTGAATGGCGTGGGTACCGATGCCGCTGCCGCCGCCGTGGATCAATACCAGCTGTCCGGCGTGCAGTCCGGCGGTCATCGCGAGATTCGACCAGACCGTCGCGGCCGCCTCGGGCAGCGCCGCCGCGGCGGCGAGATCGAGCCCATCGGGCACCGCGAGCACCTGGGTCGCGGCGACCACGACCTTTTCCGCATATCCGCCGCCGGACAGCAGCGCGCACACCCGGTCACCGACCTGCCACTCCCGCACACCGTCACCGACCTCGGCAATGACGCCCGAGCACTCCAACCCCATGACCTCGCTGGCCCCGGGCGGTGGCGGATAGAACCCCTTCCGCTGCAACAGATCCGCGCGATTGACCCCCGCGGCGGCAACCTCGATCAGCACCTCGCCGTGTCCCGGCACCGGATCGGCCGCCTCGCCCCACTCCATCACCTCGGGTCCGCCGAACCCGTTCAGCTTGATAGCGCGCACCGCCCCATCCTGCCTCGGCCATCGCCCAGCCGCACCCGAACCCCCGGCAAACGCGGCCCGCCGGGCGGAAGTACGGCGAGCATGCTGCGAAAGGCGAGGACGCGATGCGGGCCGCCATCCGCACCTGACTCGGCCTGTTGGCAATCATGCATTGCGCCCCGCCGAACTGGCCTACCTGCGGGAATGGACCGATCTGCCGATCGCGGTGAGGGGCATCCTGACGCTCGCCAGGTGGTGGACGCTGGCGCCGACGCGGCGATCGTCAGCATTGGTTTGATCACATGTCCAAGTGATTCGGCGATCCGTTTCCCCAGTTCAGGCGGGCTTAGAATAGGTATCGTGCAACCCGAAACGAGCAGCATCGCGCCCGTTGAGCCGCGGTGGCTCTCAACATCGCAGCAACGTGCCTGGCGGGCGTATATGGATGGCAACCAGCGCTTGGCAACGGCGCTCAACCGCCAGCTGCAACGCGATTCCGATCTCACCCTCGCCGAGTACCGGATCCTCGTCCTGTTGTCCGAGGCCCCGGACCGTTCACTGCGGATGAGCGAACTGGCCGACGGCGTGCTTTCCTCGCGCAGTCGGCTCACCCACCAGATCCGCCGCCTGGAGTCGCAGCGGATGGTCCGACGCAATACCTGCCTCGAGGACGGCCGCGGCGTAATCGCCGAACTCACCGACGAGGGCATGCGCCGCCTGGAGGCCGCCGCCCCCGGCCACGTCGAGGCCGTCCGCCGCAACTTCATCGACCTGCTCGATTCCCAGCAGCTCGAGGTGGTGGGCGAGGTCTTCACGCGGGTAGACCACGAGATCGGCAGCGGCGCCGACTGACCCGGCACCACCCCTCGACGAGCGCCCCGGCCCGCCGGGTACTCTCGTTGGCCTGGAGACGTGGCAGAGCGGCCGAATGCACTCGCCTTGAAAGCGAGCGTCGCGAGAGCGACCGGGGGTTCAAATCCCTCCGTCTCCGCAACGGTTTTCGTCGATTACTCGTCGCATGCCTGGATCGAGGTCTGGTCGATGGTGCGGTCGTCGCGTAGGTCCGCGACCGGGCTGGCCAGTAAACGGACGCCGTCTGGGTACTGACACATGACAGCGACATAATGCCGTCGACCGCGCGCTCTCCAGCTTGTGGGTCATATCCCGGCTGTAGACGTCGTTCAACATTTCGGATATCGCTGGGCGGCCGCACAGAACTCGCGGGGTGCTGGGCTGGGCTTGGTGCTGCATGTGGACAAGACCTACGGTCCGCCCGATCTCCGCGTTTTCCATTGCAGCACAATGGCACTCACCTCGATCTGATACCGAGCGCCCGGTTGGCTCATGAGCCGCGTTCGTTCGGCGAAAGGCCAGCACCCATCAATTCACCGGTGGTGCGACTTCGAGATCGTGCCCGTGTTGTAATTGTGTCGCGGGTCGATTGAGATATGTCCTTGCCTGTCAGTCGATTTGCGGAACTAGCTCAACGATTCTGCATAAGCCCGAGCGTCAATGGCTTCCAGGGTGGCGATCTCGGCGTCGTCAATTGCCATCAAGGCATAGTCGATCGAAGCCGAGGCATAGCCCTCTGCGTCGTCGGCTCGGCGACTTGCGACCTTCCGGTCGTGAATGTCTTTCTTGGCCGCAATAGTGTTCTTGATCTTCTCGATCCGCTTGTTGTGCTCCGCCTGGAGTGTTCCCCAGTCGGAAGCCGCGGCAGCCTTCCGCGCTGCGATATCCGCCTTGAAATTATCCTGCCTGACTTTTGCCTGCGCTTTGGCGGAGTTGATAGCGGCATCCACTTTCTGCCCAGTTTCTTTCTGGGCCGCCACTATCTCCTGTTCTGCGTGCTGTGCGTGGTCTTTAAGTTCTTGTACTTTTTCTGAAATCTTCGTCATGACCCTCTTTCCTTTCATTTCCTAATATATCCACGAATACTATTATAGTCGTGGTGAACTTGAACGACAAGATGCGACGAATGTGTATCTCGAATCCCGTATACCATCGAGTAAAGGAAAGGAAAATTGTAATTGGTGGCGGTCCGGCCGGCGCGTCATCGTCTCTGGCGTATTTCGTTGTGGCGCAGTGTGTTAATGCCGCCTCCGTCCTATGAGTCATTTGTCGAGTTGGTGGTTGCCCAGGCCGCGGAGACAGCCGCGTTCGGAATCCGAACGCACGGCGGGAAGGTCGGCCCAGGCGCAATGGCATTGTTCACGAAAGCATGTCTATTCCGTGTAATCGGATCGAATTCCGTCCCAATGATTTCCAGCTTTCATGCTGATAGAAAGTGCGCCCGAAGGGATTCGAACCCCTAACCTGCTGAGCAGGCCCGCATCCTCGACCACGAGCAATCCACCCAGCTCGCGACCGGAGCCATCGAGGTCGACCGGACCGTCAGCGCGATCGGCTACGTCGGCCTGGCCAACAGAACCTGTTCGGGTCCGAGTCGAGCCTGACCTGCCCGGGCGATCTGGCTAGCTCTGCTCCCACGCGGCGACCGGCAGCGACAAGTAGACCCCGAAATCGTCCAGTCCTGTCGCCTGCTCGATATCTGCATGCAGCCGCTCGACCCGCTCCTGCCTATTGTCGGCCCGGCTGGCGAACCACTTCGACCGCACCTCGATCACCACATCCAGCCCGCTGCGATCGAACCGACCCAACTCCCGGAATCGAATCTCGACATCTCCCGGCCGCAGATTCGAGTCGTATGGTTCCTCCGGGCATTCGACCGCCACCGACACCAGATGCGGAAGTTGTTGCGCGAGTTCCCGAAGAATCGTCTCGGGGACACGCGGTGCATAGGTCACCTCGATCAACGGCACGCCGAGAGTGTATCGCCCGCCCGCCCCGTAATCAGGGCTCGGCGATGTCGCCCGCCACAGAGCCAACAACCACCAATCTGTCCAGGTCCGAGGTCAAGCTTCTGGTGAAGCCGAAACGTCAAGCGTCCCTGGAAACCCGATACCTGTCTGCGTGACGGACTGCGCGCGGCTACCGAGATGACTCAATTGCCGACCGAAGGAACCCGCGATACGCGGCATTGCAGGCCTGAGCAAGCACAAGCTCGAGTCGTTGCAGGCCAACCACATTCGGACATGGTTGAGCAGGCTCGGTGAGCAGTGCCGGTGCTGCGCGCAGAAGTAGGGATGCCGTACCGGTGGAAAAGGGTTGGGCACGATGTTGTGCCTGTAAACCGGTCGGCGAGCAGTTCCCAAGTGTGTTCTGTCCCAGGAGGTTTCGTGCGGGTCTGTGCCTTTCCGCTGCCTCCGAACATCTGATCCGTCTCGCAACTCGCCCTGTCCTCGTCTCGGCTCGCGCGAAAACCACGTCGGTGTACTGTCCCTGACGACCACCGCGCTCGATGCCGAGCGAGCGGCACACCTATGTGTTGTCGCTGATCACGCTTGTCGAGTGCTTGTTTCGTCATCGTCTGGAGTCACGCATTTGAGTACAACGCTGTCCCCCGACCAGCCAGAGACCCCTGCTGTGGCATCCGCATCGCCCGGCGACACCGACGGGCCCCGCTTCCCGCTGTACTCCCCGGAGTTCTCCTCCGATCCGCACCGCGTCTATCGCGATATGCGCGACCGCTACGGTTCGCTCGTGCCGGTGGAACTGGCTCCGGGGGTTCCCGCGACGCTGGTGATCGGCTACTACCAGGCGCTGCGGATCCTCAACGACCCTGACCGGTTCCCGGCCGACCCACGCATCTGGGAAAAGGACATCCCCCACGACTGCCCCGTACTGCCGATCCTGCAATACCGGCCGACCGCGGTGCACAGCGCCGGAGCCGAACATACCCGGTTCCGTCAGGCGAACACCGCTGCCCTCGCGGGCGTCGACCTCTACGCCATGCGCACCACCGTGGCGCGGATCGCGGTGTCGCTGATCAACACATTCTGCGAAGCCGGTTCGGCGGATCTGATCAGCCAGTACGCGTTCCCGCTCACCTTCGCCGTGGTCAACGACATACTGGGCTGCTCGGCGCAGATCGGGCAGCGCGTCACAACCGCCATGGCGGCGATCTTCGAAGGCATCGAAGCGCAGCAGGGAATCCAGATGTTCACCGAGGCGCTGTCGGAGCTGGTTGCCCTCAAGCGCGCCCACCCCGGCGACGACGCCACCACGCGGCTGCTGAACCACCCGGCCGAGCTCGACGACATGGAGATGGTCCACCAGCTGGCCAACCTCTACGGGGGCGGCATCGAACCGACACTCAACCTGATCATCAACACCCTCCGGCTGATCCTTACCGACGAACGATTCGCCGGCGGCGTCCTCGGCGGTAGCCTGCAAACCCGCGACGCTCTCGATGAAGTGTTGTTCACCGACCCACCATTCGCCAACCACTGCCCCAGCTACCCGCGGCAGCCGACTCTGATCGACGATGTCTGGTTGCCTGCTCATCAGCCGATCATCATCAGTATGACGGGCTGCAACACCGATCCCGGGGTGAATATCGGCGAGTACACGGACAACCGCTCGCACCTTGCGTGGGGTGCGGGACCGCATGCGTGCCCTGCCCGCGACGTCGCCTATCTGGTCGCTCAGGATGCCATAGACCAGCTTCTGGACGCCCTGCCCGATATCCAATTGGCCGTGCCCGCCGACCGATTGACCTGGCGGCCCGGGCCCTTCCATCGAGCCTTGGCGTCGCTGCCCGTGACCTACCCGAAATCCTCTCCACTGGAGGCGATTTGAGCGACGCGAAGCGCCCTTCACGCACCCGGACCGAAGTCGGATCATGGGGCCACGAGAAGGCGGGAACCCAAGCCACGATGTGAATCGCTAGGCGTGAGGTTCGTCGTGTGCCTGCCCAGCTGCTCGGTCGTGCGCGGAGTGGGCTCATGAAGATCAAAGGGCGGGTTGGCCTGAAGGGCCGCCGCCCCTTGACCACCCGTACCGGTGGGATCGTCAGTCCACGAAAGCTCAGTGGTCAACTCCGTAAGGCGCGGGGTAGCAACTTCGCGTGGGTGACGCCGAAACATTCCGCAAACAGTCGGTACGAGGGTGAAGCGCAAGAAGGGGTTGGCGGCCGCGTCCGAACAGCTGCAACATGGCTCCAAGGCGATCACGGAACCGGTTCTATGTGGACGCCCCGGAGGAAGTGACGGACTATACCGATGCCCCGGCTGGGGGGTCCGGGGGCGAAGCCCGCCGGGCGGGGTGTGGGGGTTGCACCCCCACAAAACATGACGAAACGAGCAACGGCTCACGCTCTTCGTGAGCATGAGCCGCTGGCGAGTGAAGTGCGCCCGAAGGGATTCGAACCCCTAACCTTCTGATCCGTAGTCAGATGCTCTATCCGTTGAGCTACGGGCGCATGCCTGTGTTCAGTTATATAGCCCGGCGAACCGGGGTGTGGCGGAGGCGAGAGGATTTGAACCTCCGGTCCCCGTGAAGGGACAACTCATTAGCAGTGAGTCCCATTCGGCCGCTCTGGCACGCCTCCTGGAGCCTTCTCTTCGAGGGCACCGGTTCCTTTCCGAACCGCCGAACAGGAAGGTTACAGTAGCCGACGTCCAGATCGCAAAACGCCAGGTCATTACCGAAGATTGCTATCGAACCAGTCGAAGATCCGGGTCTGGGAATCGGTGAGGTCGTAGTCTTCGTCGCCGCCGGATCGGTCGGCGCGGCGGTACAGGCCGGGGTAGGTCACGACCAGGCTGGCGACCGCGGCGCGGGCGGCGGCATCGCGGAGTTGGTCGACTTGCTGGGGCGGGGTGTCGGGATCGTCGGCGCCGAAGAGGCCGAGCCAGGGCGCCTGTAGGTTCGGGGCCGCACGGATGAGGGCGTCGGCTTCATCGGTGAGCGGCTCCATGATGCCGGGTGCGGCGACGCTGACCGCGGCGCCGACCGGGCGGTTCGTCGCGACCAGGAATGCTGCGGTGCCCGCGTGGTCGAAGCCGAGCACGCCGATGCAGTCCGGGAAGACGCCGCGGCGGGTGAGCCAGTCGAAACAGGCGTCGAAATCGTCGAACAGGTCGTCGCCGAATACCTCGTGCGCGGGTTCGCCGTTGGCACGATGGAACAGATTGGGCGCGACCACCGTCCAGCCCTCGGTCGCCAGGGTTTTCATGAGGTCCAGCAATGGCCCGGTGAACTCCCGCGACTCGTGCAGCACCACGATGCCACCGCGCGCGTTGCCCTCCGGCTCGGCCACCGTGATGGGCACCTGGGTGTCGGCGGTCCGGCGCTGGTCTTCGGTCGATGGTTGTGCTTCCGCACCGGAAATGATGTCGTCGCGACTACGTAGCGGCGCAATATCGTCGTAAATGCCCGACATGGAACCAGGGTAGGTGGATCTGCTGATCTTCGCGAGAAATTGCACGTGAGCGGCCCTGACGCCCAGAATTCCGGTACCCGGCATATGGTTGAAGCGTGACAGCGCATATCCGGCCGGATCTCGATTCGATCCCGGCGTACGTCCCCGGCCGCAACCATCCAGGCGCGGTCAAGCTCGCCAGCAACGAGACCACCTTCGGTCCGCTGCCGGCCGCCGCGAAGGCCATTGCCGAGGCCGCCGAACTGGCGAACCGCTATCCGGATAATCAGGTCACCGAACTGCGCGCGGCGATTGCGGACTTTCTCGGCGTCTCTTCGGCGAACGTCGCGGTCGGCTGCGGCAGCGTCGCGCTGTGTCAGGAGTTGGTGCAGATCACCTGTGCCGCGCCGACCGACGAGGTGCTCTTCGCCTGGCGTTCGTTCGAGGCGTATCCGATCGTCACTCAGGTCGGCAATGCGACCGCCGTGCGGGTGCCGCTCACCCCGGAGCATGTGCACGATCTGGATGCGATGGCCGCCGCGGTCACCGAGCGCACCAAGCTGATCTTCGTCTGCAATCCGAACAACCCGACCGGCACCGCGGTCGGCGAGGCCCAGCTGGTGCACTTCCTGGACGCGATTCCGGAGCATGTGCTGATCGTGTTGGACGAGGCGTATTTCGAGTACATGCGGCTCGCCCCCGAGCAGTTTCCGAATGGCGTGGAGCTCGGTCGCAATCGGCCCAATGTCGTTGTGCTGCGGACCTTCTCCAAGGCCTACGGTCTGGCCGGACTGCGTGCGGGCTATGCGGTCGGCGATCCGGCCGTGATCACGGCGCTGATGAAGGTGCACATCCCGTTCAGTGTGAACCGAGTCGCGCAGGCCGCCGCGATCGCATCCCTGGAGGCGCGGCACGAACTACTCGATCGCACCGACAGTCTCGTCATCGAACGCGATCGGGTGCGCGATGCGCTGCTCGCGGCGGGCTATGCGGTGCCGCCCAGCGAGTCGAACTTCCTGTGGCTGCCGCTGGGTGCGCGCAGCGCCGAATACGGCGAGGCGAGCGCGGAGGCGGGGGTGCTGGTGCGGCCGTATGCCACCGACGGCGTGCGGGTGACCACCGGTGACACGCACGAGAACGAGCAGTTCCTGCGGTTCGCGACCGATCCGGATGTGTTGGCGCGCTTCGGAATCGGCTAGCCGGGACGCTTCGAACCCGAACGCCTCAGACGCCCAGCTCGCCTCAGACGCCCAGCGCCCGTGCGATCGGCGGCCACGACTGGCCCAGTTCGTCGGCCCAGTACGGCCACGAGTGGGTACCGGTCGCTCGGAAGGTGGCGGTCACCGGAATCCCGAGTGCGGTGAGCCGATCGGTCAGCCTGCGGGTGCAGAGATTGGTGGCGGCCTCGAGCGGACCGCCGAATCCGACGGTGCTGACCACATCCGGGTTGTCCAGGGTGTCGTATCGGCCGGGCAGCCCGCTGCCGACCGACAGATAGATCGCCTTGCCGCGCAACGCTTCCGCGTGCAGCAGCACGTCGTGGTCGAGCCAAGTGGGATCGTGCTGATCGCCGAACATATTGTCCGGCGTGCCGCCATAGGTCGCCACCACCGCGCGGGCCTGCGCCTGTCCGAGATCGGTGCCCATGGAGAAGCAGCCACTGTGCCCGGCCACCGCCGTGTACAGCTTCGGCTGCCGGATGGCCAGCATCATCGCGGCCTCGGCGCCCATCGAAACGCCCATGACGGCATTGTTTCCGTTGCCGTTGAACTTCGCGTCGATGAGCGGCGGGAGTTCGCGCGTCAGGAAGGTCTCCCACATATTGGTGCCGAGCACCGGATCCGGGCGCTTCCAGTCGGTATAGAAACTGGCCGGGCCGCCGACCGTCAGCACCACATTGACGTCTTTGTCCTCGAAGAATCGGTCGGCGTGTCCGAGTGTGGTCCAGTTATTGCTCTCCGCCTCGGCGCTGCGCCCGTCGAGCATGTACACGGTGGGCCGCGGATGCGTCTGGTCGCGGGGGAGCAGCACCTGCACCTCGACGGCGCGGCGCATCGCGGGCGAGTTCACCCACACCCGCAGCCACCGGTCGTTGATGGGCACGATGTGATCGATCGAGGGCGGCGGCACATTGGGGACGGTCGGCGCCGCGGGATCCGGACCGCCCGCTGATCCGGTATTGGGCCGGGGGACATCGGGAGCGGCTAGTCCGTACGGCGCCCCGAACACGGCCGCGCCGGAAATCAGTGCGACACTCACGATTGCGCTGGAGACCCAACGCCGCACCTCGCGCCGAGACAGCATGCCGACCATCCTGCCAGAGATGCGAAGGCGAGCCTGCCAGCGATGGAATCAGCGGTGAATATGTGATTCGGGCCACTGCTGTGGGCTACCGTGCGGCGAGGTCATGCTGCCAGCGGCGTTCCGCTCTCGTGAAGCGCTACCGCCTCGCCGCGGTCGCCCAGGTCAGCACGAACAGCCCGGCGGCAATGTAACCGAGGTCACTCGGATCTGAATTCTCGATCCACGAGAAGGTTCGTGGACTCTCCGCCGAATTCATGGGATCCGCTGATCGAGACCGTGCGCCCGCCCCGGGCCGATCGCCTGGCGCGGGCGCACGTGCGTCTGTGGCTGCACGGCACCGGCATGCGCCACGCCTTTGACGCCGACCACATTGCTGCGATCGAAAACACCACCCGAAAGTTGATCCGGCGCCTTTCCGATCGTTGTCCGCCTGCTGAATCCGACGTCCCTGCTGGCCATTCGGCGAATCGTCCGCCGATGCACCACGGCGACCTCGATACGGCGCAACTCGAGCGTGAACCGGACAGCCGCGGCATGCCGAACCCGGCGCTCACGCCGGTGCATCCTGCACGCCGTGCTGGCCCGACACCGCGAACAACAGCAGCGTCCCCCAGCCGATGGCATGAAGTGCCAGCATGGTCGCCGCCATACCGACAAGGCTGGGCAGCAGCCGACCTCGCTGTTGGGCGAACCGATCGAATAGCCGTACTGCGGCAGCAACATACAGGTCGGTCTGGTTTGGCTGGATCGGTAGACAGCTCCCGGTGTCGGCAGATTCCGAACAGGCAATACGTCGAATTCAGGCACACGGCCAGCACACCGGTCCTACGCTTCTACACGGGCCTTTTCGGGTGTCGATGGGGACGAGCATGATCGTTGACAGCAAACATCAGCAGGCAGGTCATGCTGCTGTGTGCGCGGACGGCAACCCGACAGCCTGCTCGGCGCCTATTCATGATCGGCCCTTGGCTTTCGGAGGTCCCGCAACGTCGGGGCTAACTCGTGGACCGCCCGTCCGGCCCGGTGTCACCTGCGCTCCGCGCGCGAAATTCTCTGCTCGATCAATGCCTGTCTGTGTTGCCGCAGTACCTGATGTCCGACCGGAGAAATACCGTGAACCAAGCGTTACCTGTCGTGTCGCTCGAACGCACCACTGACACAAAGCCTTTCGGCCTAGATCTGAAAAGGCGGATGCGGGAGTGCGATGAGTTCTTCCGATTACCCGAACTCGCGCACCTGTCCCCGCAACGCCGCCGCACCGCGTTGGAACAGCTCCAACAAACCGGCAGCTACGTGCAGACCGCCGAGGAGATCCTCATCGGCGCCAAGCTCGCGTGGCGCAACCACGCCCGCTGCGTCGGGCGAAAACATTGGCGATCACTGAAATTGCTCGACGCGCGGCGGGTGCGCTCGGCCCGCGACCTCGCCGAGGTCTGCTGGCAGCACCTGCATATGGCGACCAATGGCGGCGCCATCCAATCGATGATCACCGTCGGACCGCCGCGCCAGGCCGACGGCCGTGAATTCCGCATTGTCAGCCCACAACTCATCCGCTACGCCGGATACCGCAATGGTGACGGCACGGTGACCGGCGATGCCGCCAATATCGCGATCACCGAACTCGCCGTGAAACTCGGCTGGCGCGGCGCGGGCACCCCCTTCGACGTCCTGCCGGTGCTGATCAGCACCCCGGACGAGCCGATCCGCTGGTTCGATGTCCCGCCCGAGTTGGCCCGTGAGGTCGAGTTGGAACATCCCGAATTCGACTGGTTCGCCGGACTCGGCCTGAAATGGCATGCACTGCCAGCGGTTTCGAATATGAACCTGGAGGTCGGCGGCATCACCTACCCGTTCGCGCCATTCAACGGCTGGTATCTGGGCGCCGAGATCGGCGCGCGCAACCTCAGCGACACCACCCGCTACAACATGCTGCCGCTCATCGCCGAAATGATGTGCCTGGACACCAGGACCGAACGCTCACTGTGGCGCGACCGGGCACTGGTGGAACTGAATCGTGCGGTGTTGCACAGCTTTCGGAAGTCGGGGGTGTACATCGTCGACCATCACACCGTTGCCAAACAGTTCTGCGACCACGTCAACCGCGAGCAGGCCGCGGGTCGGAAATGTCCGACGGACTGGAGCTGGGTCAATCCGCCGATCTCATCCGGTCTGACCCCGACCTTCCACCGCTATTACGACGAACCCGAACCGGATCTGCGGCCCAACTTCGTGCGGCGGGATTTCGACGGCGAGGACGGAATCTGATCTCCGTTTGCCAGCGGCAGTGCTCTCGCGGCGTTTGAAGCGGCGCGCGCTTCAGGGACGTTTTCGGTGGCCGGACGATCGTGACGAAAGTCTGACGTGGCGGCCCGGTTGCGCGAAAAGTTGCGGGTCTGGCAGCAGAATCGGGTTCATGACCTTGGAAAACCGTGGTTTGGGCCGGGAATTGCGGCTGTGCTCGGGGTGGCGTTGATATGCGGGTGCTTTTGACCGGGGCCGCGGGGTTCATCGGGGCGCGAGTGCATCGGGAGTTGGCCGATGCGGGGCATGATGTGGTCGCCGTCGACATGATGCTGCCCGCCGCGCACGGGGTCGGCGCCCGAGCGCCGGAGCACGTGCGGGTGCTCGATGTGCGTGATCCGGATGCGTTGGATTCGGTATTGCGCGGGGTCGATGTGGTGTGTCATCAGGCGGCGGTGGTCGGGGCCGGGGTCAGTGCGCAGGATGCGCCCGCCTATGCGAGCCATAACGACCTCGGGACGGCGGTCCTGCTGGCGGCGATGGATCGGGCCGGATGTCGGCGGTTGGTGCTCGCTTCGTCGATGGTGGTCTATGGGGAGGGACGGTATCGGGGCGTGCGGCCCGGGGCGGTCGAGGTCGGAGTGCGCAGGCGGGGGGATCTCGAGCAGGGGATGTACGAGCATCGGGATCCGGATTCGGATGCGGTGCTGAGTTGGGCGGCGGTGCCCGAGAATGCGCCGCTGCGCCCGCGCAGTCTTTATGCGGCGGCGAAGGTGGCGCAGGAGCACTATGCGGCTGCGTGGGCCGCGGTGACCGATTCCGGAGTGACCGCGCTGCGCTATCACAATGTCTACGGCCCCGATATGCCGAGGGATACACCGTATTCCGGTGTCGCGGCGATATTCCGGTCCGCACTGGAGTCGGGAAAACCGCCGCAGGTATTCGAAGATGGCAGGCAGGCACGGGATTTCGTCCATGTCAGTGATATCGCGGCGGCGAATCTCGCGGCGGTCGAATATCCGCACACCGGGTTCCTGCCGCTCAATATTGCCTCGGGACGGCCGATCACCATCGGCGCGGTCGCCAGTGCCCTCGCCGCGGCTCGCGGCGGGCCGGAACCGGAGATCACCGGACGCTACCGGCCCGGCGATGTGCGCCATATTGTCGCCAGTCCCGAACAGGCGCAACGCATTCTGGGATTCACCGCGCAGGTGGATCCGCTCGACGGCCTGGCCGAATTCGCCTTCGCACCGTTGCGCGCGGTCGCCGGGGCGGGTGCGCCGCTGATGTGACTCAGTTTCCGCTGAGGGGCAGCCGAACTTCGAAGCGGCAGCCCTGGTCGCGGTTCTCGGCGGTGATATCGCCGTGGTGGGCTTCGACCAGTCCGGCGGCGATTGCGAGGCCCATACCGCTGCCGGAGGACACGCCGTCGGAGGCGACGGGGGAGCGGGCGGCGGTGCCGCGGTAGGCGACCTCGAAGATGCGCGGCAGGTCGGCCTCGGCAATACCCGGTCCGGTGTCGTCGACCCGCGCCCAGGCCTGGCCGTTGGCGGTGCCAGCGGAGATCGCGACCTGGCCGCCGGGCGGGGTGTGGGCAATGGCATTGGAGACGAGGTTGGTCAGTACCCGGCCGAGGGCGCGGTCGCTGGCCGCGACGACGATTTCGGAGTCGGGTTGTTCGGCGCGCAGCAGGACCTTGGCGCGTTCGGCGTTCGGGCGATTGGCGGCGAGCACTTCATCGATCAGTTCGCGCAGATCGACCGGCTCCAGTTCCAATCGCAATGCGCCCGCATTGATCTTCGACATCTCGAACAGATCGTCGACCATGACCGAGAGCCGATCCGTCTCGCGCACGATCTGTTCGGCATAGCGCGCCACCTCGGCGGTGCCGGTGAGCACGCCGTCCGCAAGCCCCTCGGCCATCGCGCGAATGCCCGCCAGCGGGGTCCGCAGATCGTGACTCACCCAGGCTACGAGTTCGCGGCGGGAGTGTTCGGCCATCCGCTCCTGTTCGCGGATCTGCTTCTCCCAGACAGTTTTTCGGGCCTGTTCCCGCCCGAGCAGCAGGGCGGCGGGTACGGTGACCGCCGCGACCACCGCGAGTACGACGGCGGTGCGCTCCAGTTCGTCGGTGAACATCAACCCGCTGACCCCGATGACACCCGCCAGCGTGGACAGGGTCGGGATCAGCACCAGCACCGCCATGCTGGTGGTCATGGAACGATTGCTGGTGGCGCGCAGGATCACCGCGCCGAGGGCGACGATCGGGAGCGAACAGGCCAGCGCGTAGGCAATCAGTTGGACGGTGTCTTCAGGCACTGGATTCTCCATTCCGGCCCCAGATGTAGCCGCGACCCCACACCGTCTCGATCCGGTGCCGGTCGCCGAGTTTCGCGCGCAACCGCTTGATATGCACAGTGACAGTGGACAAATCGCCGAAATCCCAGCCCCACACCTTGGCCAGCAGTTCCTCGCGGCTGAACACCTGGTGTGGATGGCGCAGCAGGAAGACGAGCAGATCGTATTCGCGCGCGGTCAGATCCACCGGCACGCCGTCCACCAGCGCCGACTGCGAATCCGGCCGCACCTCGACGGCACCGTCGCGCAGCACCTCCGTGCCCGGCTGCCGAATCGCCTGCGAACGCCGCAGCACCGAGGCGACGCGCAGCGCGAGTTCGCGGGCGCTGAACGGTTTGGTGACATAGTCGTCAGCGCCCGCCTCCAGGCCGAGCACCCGATCGTCCTCATCGCCGAGCGCGGTGAGCAGGATGATCGGAGTGTCCGGCCGCGGGCCCGAGCGCACCGCGCGGCAGATCTCGATACCGTCCGGGGCGGGCATCATGACATCGAGGACGGCCAGTTCGACGGGGTCGCCGGTGGGGTCGGTGAGTTGGGCCATGGTCGATGGGCCGTCCGCGGTCTCCACGACGCTCAGCCCGTCACGTTCGAGATAGCGCCGCACCACATCACGGACCAATGGGTCGTCGTCGGCGATCAGAATGCTCATTGCCTACCAATTCGTCAGGATCGTGTGGGCGAGTACCAGGGTGCCGAGCGCTTGGACGAATAGCCAGACTCGGACGGTGGACCGCGGCAGAAACGCGGTCGCGGCCAGGAGCCAGATGTCGAACGGCAGCCAGATGCGCTCGGTCTCCGCCTTGCTCAGGCCACTGAGGTCTGCCACCAATATCGCGCACAAACCCGCCGCCACCAAGAGCGCGGTCGGATCGCGTGGTTTGCGCGGGTGCGATAGCGCGCCCGGCAGCCCGGCGGTGGTGGCCAGGCCGACCGCACAGACGGTGGCGGCGAGGTTCGCCCACACCCAGTACCCATAGGGACGCTCGGCGGCGATGCCCTGGTAGTAGCGCGCGACCACCAGGTGATATCCGTCGAGCCACCAGAAACCGGCCGCGGTGAAGGCCGCCACGACGAGCAGCGCGCCGAGTAGCGCGGGCAGCAGCGGTCGGGCGGTTCGGCCCGCGATCAGCACCGCGACGGCCGGTACGGCCATGATCACGAGGCCGTAGCTGAGATAGATTCCCAGGCCGAAGAGCACACCGGAAGCTACGGCGATCCACCGGCGTCGCGGCTGCCCGACCGCGATGGCGAGCAGCGCGACCGCCCACGCCGTTACACCGGCGAACACCGCATCGGCGGAGACCGCGATCCATACCGCGGCTGGCGCTATCGTCAAGAACGGCAGCGCCTTTCGGGCCCGTTCCTCGGCGCCGAGCGTCCGCAGCGTGACCGCGACCGCGACAATCGCGCTCGATCCGATGAGCAGGCAGGCCAGCCCGGCCCAGCCTCCGCCGCCCAGGCCGATGCGATCGAGCAGTACGAAGAACAACAGTGCGCCGGGCGGATGCCCGGACACGTGGGTGGTCCACGAATCGGGTTGGAAATCCAGGATGCGGCCGGAGAAGCCGCGCAGCATCGCCGGGATATCGCGGACACCGGGCACCTCGTGCAGATACTCGTGCGAGGTGGTGAGCCGTCCCGCGAATCCACGCTGCCAGCCGTCGATCATCGCCAAGGCGAATGCCCAGGCCACGGCGGTCAGCCAGGACAGGGTCAGCAGGCGACGCCAGGGCAGCCGCCCGGCCAGCGCGGGACCGAAACGGATGACCAGTATCGCGATGGCGATGGCCGGCACCGAACCCCAGCCGACGTGCGTCAACCAGTCGCCGAAGAGCGGGGCCGCGCCCGCGTAGAGCTTGCTCCGCCAATGTTCGCTGGCAATTCGCGGAATAAGGAATGCTGTTAATGCAAGCGCAGCGCCGATGCCCGCGCCCACCAGTTCGCTCGGTACCCGGCCACGTGGGCGCGCCACGGCCTCCGTCACGTCATGCACGAACCTCACGATATGACGGCAGCGCCCGAAAAGGCGGTGCTCGAGCGGTGCCGGGCAGTGATGTCACGGTTTCGTCAGGAGTTTCGCCACATCGATTCGGCCCTGCTTGGCTTAGCGTCGAAACCATGACCGAGACCTTCCACAACCCGGACGGCGTGACCGTGGTCATCCCGTGCCGAGACGAAGCTGAAGCGTTGCCGGCCGTGCTCGCCGCGATTCCGGCGGGATTCCATGCGCTGGTGGTGGACAATGGTTCGACCGATGCGACGGCTGAGGTCGCGCGCCGGTGCGGTGCTGCCGTGGTATCCGAGGCGCGGCCCGGGTACGGGGCCGCGGTGCAGGCCGGAATCGCCTCCGCCGGTACGGATTTGATCGCCTTTCTGGACGGCGACGGATCGATGGATCCGGGTGAGCTGGCGCCCCTGGTCAACTTGGTGCGTGCGGGTGCGGATCTCGCGGTCGGCCGGCGCAAGCCGGTGCGCCGGGGCGTGTGGCCGTGGCATGCGCGATTGGGCAATCTCGTCATCGCCGGGCGACTGCGCCGCCGCTACGGGCTGCCCGTGCACGATATCGGTGCCATGCGGGTGGCCCGCCGCACCGCGCTACTCTCCCTCGGCCCGCTGCACAGCCGCTCCGGCTATCCACTGCACCTGCTGATCGGTGCGGCGGGTGCGGGCTGGCGCGTGGTCGAGCGCGATATCGCGTATCGACCACGGGCAGGTGGTATTTCGAAGGTCTCCGGATCGTGGCTCGGCACCCTGCGTGCCACCCGGGACTTCCTGGCGGTGCTGCGATGAATTATCGCCGCCCGTCGCCCGTGGCCGCGACACTGCTCGTGCTGGCCAAGGCCCCGATTCCCGGACTCGCCAAAACCCGGCTGACACCGCCGCTTTCGCCGCGCGACGCGGCCCGGGTCGCCGCGGCATCGCTGCTGGACACCTTGGCATCGATGTCGCGCAGTCCCGTCGCGCACCATATCGTCGCGTTCACCGGGGCGCTCGCCGACGCCGAATACGCCGATGAAGTGGCAAGGGCGTTGACCGATTTCGAGGTCATTCCACAGCGCGGCGCATCCTTCGGCGAGCGCCTGGCCAATGCCCACGCCGATGCCGCGCGGCACGGACTGCCGGTACTGCAGATCGGCATGGACACACCGCAAATCGGTCCGGACGTATTGACCTGGGCCGCTCGCGAGCTGGTCCTGCGCGGTGACGCACTGCTCGGCCCCGCCGATGACGGCGGCTGGTGGGCGCTCGGGCTGCCGACGCCGCGGGCGGCTCGCATGCTGGTCGAGGTGCCCATGTCGACCGACCGGACCGGCGAACTCACCCGAGATGCCATGCTGCGCTGCGATCTTCAGGTGCGTGCCCTGCCGCGCTACAACGATGTCGATACCTTCGCCGACGCCCTGGAGGTGGCCGCCGCATCCGATGGCCGCTTCGCCCGGCTGGTCCAGCAACTGCACCGCTCCCTAACGGCATCCCGATGAGCGGCATCGATATCTTCGATCTCGCGCTGACGGGCGAGGACTGCTGGGTGCGCGATAGCGATGGCCGACGCCACCGGCTGCGGACCCGGCGCTGGCTGGGTTTCGACGCTGCCGACAGCCGCGCCGATACCGCGCTGACCTGCTGCTGCGACGGACCGACGGTGGACCTGGGATGCGGCCCGGGACGGCTGGTAACGGCACTGTTGCGGCGCGGCGTCATCGCACTCGGGGTCGACATCTCGCCGATGGCCGTCGCGGCCACCAGATTTCGTGGTGCACCGGCATTGCGGCGCGATCTGTTCGAACCGCTGCCCGGGTCCGGCCGCTGGTCCTACGCGATTCTGGCGGACGGCAATATCGGCATCGGTGGCGATCCGGTGCGGATACTGACCCGCGCGGGTGAACTGCTTGCTCGCGATGGCATCGCGGTCGTCGAATTCGCCCGCCCCGGCACCGGTGTGGTGTCGCATCCGATTCGGCTGGAGACGAGAACCCGAGTGGGGGAATGGTTTCCGTGGGCGCGCGTGGGTGTGGATCGCGCGGAGGACCTGGCCGTGGCGGCGGGATTTCGGGTGCTGGCAGCCATGGAGGTGTCCGGTCGGTACATCGGGTGGCTGCGTTGGGGCGGGCATTCGATGCACACGGCGAGCAATCGGTGGGCGTCATGACGAATACCCGCGGCACGATGCTCCGAACCAGTGCGTTGTCCCGCCTGGCACATCGTCTCGCGACCGTGCTGCGGCCGTCACGAGTTCGCGCGAACGCTGGTATTGCGACCGGTGCGGGGGCACAGGCGATGCGCCCGACATCCGCACGTGGCCCCGAGGTCGCGAGTCGGGTGGGCAGCGCGCTCGGCACCGCGATCCTGGTCTGCTTCGCGACCGGTCTGTTGAGTCACTGGATCCAGCATCCGCCGAGCTGGTTCTGGTGGCCCGCCCATCCCGTCTGGCTGTACCGGGTCACCCAGGGCACCCATGTGATCACCGGGGTCGCCGCCATCCCGCTGCTGCTGGTGAAGCTGTGGGCGGTGTACCCCAGGCTGTTCCGGCGTCCGATCATCGGTTCGCCATTGCGAATGCTCGAACGCGGTTCCATCGCCCTGCTCGTCGGCGCGACGATCTTCCAACTGTCGACCGGCCTGATCAATATCGCCCAGTACTACCCGTGGAAATTCTTCTTTCCCACCGCGCATTACGCCATGGCCTATATCGCCGTCGGCGCACTCGCGGTGCATGTGGCGGTCAAACTGCCCGTTATCCGCGACGCATTGCAACGCCCGCTGACCGACCCCGAAGTCGAATCGGGCGCCGGGACACCAGGGCCGGAGACCAGACCCCATATCTCGCGGCGCGCAGTGCTGACCGGTGCGAGTCTTGCCGCCGTTGCCGCAGGTTTGGCCGTTGCGGGACAGACCGTCCCCTTCCTCCGCTGGGCCGCCGTGCTCGCGCCGCGCAGTGGGCATGGGCCGCAAGGGGTTCCGGTCAATCGATCGGCCGCGGCGGCGGGCGTCGGTGATCGGGCCCGCGATGCCGGGTACCGGCTGACGGTCACGGTGGGCAATCGGAAGCGCCAGTTCACCCGGGACGAACTGCTATCGCTGCCGCAGACTCGGGCCAGCCTGCCGATCGCCTGCGTCGAGGGCTGGAGTGCGAGTGCCGACTGGTCCGGTGTTCGCCTGCTGGACCTGCTCGCGGCGGTCGGTAACTATCCCGGCGGCGATGTGCGATTCCGCTCCCTCGAGCAGACCGGTATCTACGGCAGTTCCGTGCTCCCGCAACGTCATGTCGTCGATGCGAGCACGTTGGTCGCGCTGGCCGTGAATGGCGAAACCCTCGACCTCGATCACGGCTACCCCTGCCGCCTCATCGCCCCCAACCGGCCCGGCGTCCTGCAAACCAAATGGCTGTCCGAAATCGAGGTCCTGTCGTGATGACGGTCCGCATCCTGCTGCTCGTCGTCGGCCTGTGGCTCGGCTGGTACGGCATCAGCGCGCTATTCGATCTACCGCCCACCGATCTCGCCTCCGCGGCAATCTGGTTCGCGGGCGGCATCCTGCTGCACGACGCGGTCTTCGCCCCGGTCTGCGCCGCCTTCGGACTGACCGCGCGCCGCCTGCTCCCACCTACTTGGTGGGCGGTCACCGCCTGCGGTGCCATCTGCTCGGTGGCCCTCGTGCTGATCGCCCTTCCGGTGCTGGACCGTCGCAATGCCATGGCGAGCAATCCGACCGTGCTGGACCGCGACTATGCCCTCGGCCTGACGGTCGCCCTGCTCCTCGTTTGGTCCCTGGTCGGCATTGCCCACGCCGTGCCCAGGCTCATTTCCAAGAGGGAAGTACCGGGAGCGCTCCGCTCAGATCGGCCCCGTCGGATCGCCCGAGGAGCCAGGCGAGCACACCGGAGGCGGAGCCCGTGATGGTGTGATCAGCGGCCCCCGTGCCGATGGTGGCAGTGAAATCGGTATCGGTGGTGTGCACTTCGAACGCCGGTGCCGGGTCGGGTGCCGCGGCATTGGCTTTGGTCAGATCCGCGGTGGCCCGGGGCAACAGACGGGCGACGAATTCGCTCGGCCAGTCGGCAGGTTGGTAATCGGCGCCCAGGTCGACATGGTGGATCTGCACCTCCTGCAACCGCATCCAGATGACCTCGGTCGCCGGAATGGGCCTGCCCTGCCGGGTGCGCACCGTCGCCGTCCAAGCCTGCGCGGGCGTGGTCTGGGCCACCGCGAGCCAGCGGTTCGCCGCGGCTTCGTTATCGGCCAACTGCTCGGCGAGCGGCCGCGGCGCACCCGCTTCGATATCCGCGTCCCGAAGGAACATGCTTGCGTACTGCGGAGTTTCGATACCGGTGCGGGCCCACAGCAACAGATTGACCAGACTGTCGGCATTGCGCGCCAGATGCGCCAGCACGTGCCCCCGGCTCCAACCGGGCAGCAGCGAGGGCACGCTCACATCGTCTTCGAGACCACGAACCGTGTCGAACAGCCGTGCCGTGGCCTCGGCAACGGTCTCGAGCTGAACCGTGGTCTCCGCAGCATCGCTGGTCACCCGTCCGACCCTAGCGATTCACCCCCGACCCCGCCCGGGAAACCGCGTCACGGGGCTGTGATGCGCTGCACCTAGGCCGCACAGTTCGAAATCGCGTCCTCGCGGGAGTCGGGCACCGGCGCTATTCGCCGACGATCGCGTCGGCCTCGATCTCCACCAGCAGCGCGGGGGTGATCAACGCCTTGATCTCGTACATCGACGCGGCCGGCCGGATATCGCCGAATACTTCGGCGTGTGCCTCGGCGACTTCGGGCCAGCGCGAGATATCGGTGACGAAGATCCGGGTCCGAACGACATCGGCCAGACTTGCACCGGCGTCGGTGAGTGCGGAGGTGATGCGGCGCAGGGTTTCCCTGGTCTGTTCGCCGATATCGGCGCCGCCGACCGCATCGCCGCCGGGTAGTGAGGCGGTGGTGCCGCTCACCACGACCGTATTGCCGACGCGGACCGCCCGCGAGTAGCCGACGATATCCTCGAACTCCGAGCCCGATGCGATATTCACACGATCACCCATGGCGACAGCATGACATCAACTGGTCATTCGGCCGTAGGGCTTTTGTCGGATGTACAGGGTAGGCAGACACGGTGAAAGCGCACACCCGTATTACCGCCGTCGCCGTCCTCGCCATCGGCGTGCTGGCCGCAGGCTGCTCGTCCTCGGACGGTAAGGCCGATTTCACCGTGGCCAAGGATCAGCCGCTGGTTATCTCCCTCGACGATCTGCTGGCCGCCACGGGTGGCAGCGCCGCCGTGACAATCGCCGATCCGGAACACGGCACGCTGACCCGCCGCCTCGACGGCGCACTCGTCTACCAGCCGAAGGCGGGCTACACCGGTACCGACGAGCTGAAGGTCGGCACCACCGACGCGGTTCGCCTGTACACCACCGATATTCCGCCGCTCGGCGAATTCGGCGGCACCACCGTGCAGGCCAGCGGTTACGGCTCCGCGTGGACGCCGGTCCCTGGCGCACCGGGCGAGTTCTACGGCCTCACCGACCGCGGCCCCAATGTGGACGGCCCCGGCAAGAACGAGAAGCTGACGCCGACTCCGGGTTTCGTGCCCAAGATCGGCCGGTTCAGACTGGTCGGCAATCGCGCGGTGCTGCAGTCCACCATCGAGTTGCACACCGCCAACGGCACCCCGTTCAACGGGCAGGTCGATACCGCGGCCAGCACCGGCGAGACCATCAAGGACCTCGCCGGAAATGTGCTGCCGCCCACCGATCACGGCCTCGACCCCGAGGGGCTGGTCGCCCTGGCCGACGGCACCTTCTGGGTCTCCGACGAATACGGCCCGTTCCTGGTGCATTTCGATGCCAAGGGCGCCGAACTCGAGCGCCTCGGGCCGGGATCCGGTCTGCCCAAGGAACTTTCGCTGCGCACCCCGAACCAGGGCATGGAGGGGCTGACCATCACCCCGGACGGCGGCACCCTCGTCGGCGTGGTGCAGAGCGGTCTGAAAACCCCCGACCTGGACGGTTCGGCCAAGGATGTGCCGATGACCCGCATCGTGACCATCGACCTGAAGACCAAGGCGGTCAAGGAATTCGTGCTCCCGCTGCAGGATCCGAAGAGCACCAAGGTCGCCGACTCCGAGATCACCGCGCTCAGCGCCACCACCTTCCTGGTCGACGAGCGCGACGGCAACCTGCCCCCGAAGGCCGATAAGAAACTGTGGACCGTCGATATCTCCGGCGCCACCGATGTCGGCCCGGAGTCGAAGGTCGCGGGCGCGCACTACGATCCGGAACGTGGCGGGCTCCAGATCGCTGGCAAGCCGCTGGAGACGCTGGTCGGCACCGTCTCGACGAATGACGGCGTCGCGGCATTGCGGAAGGCGGGCATCACTCCCGTCGCCAAGACCGCGAACCTGGACTTCATCGCGCTGATCACCGGCCTGAACGCGGACGGCAAGTTCTACGGCCACGACAAGATCGAGGGCGTCGCCACCCTGGACGGCGGTAAGACCCTCTACATCGCCAACGACAGCGATTTCGGCCTCGCCGCCAGTAAGGGTGAGCAGCCGCCCTTCGGCCTGAAGCCCAAGACGCTGCCCAACGGTCTGCAGGACTCCGGCGAAATCCTCGAGATCGACACCACCAAACTGCCCGCGAAGGTCGACTCACACACCGTACGGATCAAGGTCGGCTAACCG
The DNA here is from genome assembly GCF_053602975.1 of Nocardia sp. NPDC004278. Taxonomy (NCBI): domain Bacteria; kingdom Bacillati; phylum Actinomycetota; class Actinomycetes; order Mycobacteriales; family Nocardiaceae; genus Nocardia; species Nocardia sp. NPDC004278. Next base: position 171,478 of record NZ_JBSGEQ010000006.1, on the reverse strand, counting down.
GGATCACCTTCGATCCATTCGCGGCCTTCCAGAATCACCGCCGCCGCCAACGTGACCAACCACAGCGACATCGATCCGACCTGGATCCGCTGGGCGATCCCGAGCGCGTAATTACCGGTCAGGTTGTCGGCGACCAGCATCCAGATGGTCGCCGCCGATCCGATCACCAGCACCACCAGACCGACCTCGCGCAGGATCCGCCAGCGGTGATAGCGGAAGGCGGCCAGGCTGAAAGCGAAGGTCGCGATGGCGATCGCGGTAACCGCGATGGTGCTGGTCAGTGCGTGCGGCTGATGTAACTGCGGGAACAGTTCGCTGCCACCGCCGCCGCATTCGGCGTTGTTCTCCGGGGTGCAATCGCGCAGCGGCAGCAGTACGTCGCCGACGGTTGCGGCGCCGAAGCAGAACAGCGCGACCCAGCCGATGGTGGTGAATCTGCGGCGCGGAAATAACAGCAGCCCGGCGATCGCCGCTGGCATCAGCAGCAGGCCGACGATCTTGTCGGCGGTGGCGAATACTTCGCGGTGCGGTTTGCCCTCGGCATCGAGTTCACTGAGGAACGAATTCACCGGATCGACATCGATCTTCAGTACGAACTCGAGCAACCAGGAGGAATAGCAGAGTCCGGCGATCGCGATCGCCGCCGCGATCAGCCCGCAGGCCACCAGGACGTGTCGTTCGGCGATCCTCCGGCGATCAATCACTGGACCATTCTCCGCCTCCTCGCTGGTCCGGTGTTCAACAGTAGGTCAGTGTGTCCTAACCGACAGCTCTTTCGCACACCTCATTACCAACCCGGGCACAGCGTTCTGTCAGGTCCATTCGTGATGCTGGACATACCTAAGGAGGTTCCCATGATCGGATTCGCGACGGCCATCGCCGGGTTGATGGTGCTGGCGGTAATGGCGGTGTCGGGTTACCTGGCCGCGCACGCACCGCGCACGCTGGTGCGAGTGCGGCAGCGCCGCTAGCGACTGGTGTCAGTTGGCCCGCTCGGCCAGCGTGGCCTGGACCCGGTCCGCCGCCGCGGCCGCGTCCTCGTGTTCCCATACCCGCACCACCTGCCACCCCGCCGCGGCCAGCGCCGCATCGGTGGCCCGGTCACGGGCGACATTGCCGCTCAACTTGTCCGCCCACCACTGCGAGTTGTGCTTCGGATCGGTCGCGTGCTGCGGACAGCGATGCCAGAAACATCCGTCGACATAGACCGCGACCCGCAGCCGGGGAAATACCAGATCCGCGCGCCGTCGCTGCCCGCGCAGCGGCGCGCGGTCGACGAAATAGCGCAAGCCGCGCCGGTGCAGTTCCCGGCGCAGCGCGAGTTCGGGGCCGGTTCCGGTGCGCCGCTGGCGGGCCATCCGGGCACTCGTCGCGACATCGGTCGGGGGCCGCCGATTCGTGCTCATGACCGTCCGAACCTCATGCCGCCCAGCCGCCCATTCGATCGAGATGACTCTCCACATCGTCCAGAAATCCGGGCGGGAACCGTAGGTTGCCCATTCCGGTGCGGCGCAGGAATCCGGCGGTCGCACGGGCGGAGAGCAGCCGCGCATCGGTGAGGAAGTGGTGCAGATCCTCATACGGCTCGTGCACCGGCCAGGTCGAGACCGGCACCCGGTAGGCCGCGCCCGCCCGGCCCCACGCGGCGACCGGCCACGGCCGTCCCGGCGGCAGCGGCTCATCGCCGGAAATCGGCTCGCCCGGTGCGGCCAGCCGGGCGCCGACCCAGGACGCCATCCGCACACTCACGGCATTGCCGATCAGCTTCCACCGGTGTCCGTGCCGGATGCCCGGCACCGAGGTCGCCGGTTCGGTCCAGTCGGCGGCGAAGCCCTGCAGCCGCTCACCGTCCACGATGCCCGGCGTGACGAGCTCGCCCGAGGGCAACCGCACCGCGGGCGGACTCGCGATGCCCAGCGCCGAACCGCCCTTGAGGGTCGGGATCGCGTTCACCGCCCAGCCGAGTCCGCGCACGCCCTCGGTCCAGTAGAAGCCGCACGGATCCTGTTCCGGGTCACCGAGATCGAGCGGTCCGGCATCATCACCGAACAGCACCCGGCGCGGATCCTCGGTGCGCGAGGCCAGCATCAGCACCCGCTGGCGGCGCTGTGGCAGCCCGAAGGCCCGCGCGTCGACCACCCGGTATGCCCAGGTGTAGCCGAGTTCCTCCAGCGCGCCGGTGATATGCCGCATGGCCGCACCGCGACCCAGCTGCAGCATGAACGGCACATTCTCGATCAGCAGCCAGCGCGGCCCGCGCTGTCGGCGTACCAGCCGGAACACCTCGTCCACGAGTCCGGAGCGTTTTCCGGTGATGCCGGCGGTGCGCCCGGCCTGGGAGAGGTCCTGACATGGAAATCCGGCGGCGACCAGTTCGGTACCGGCGGGCAGGGCGCGCAGCCGAGTGATGTCGGCGTGCAAGGGAATTCCGGGAAAGCGTGCCGCGAGCACCGCCTGCGCACCGGGATCGATCTCGCAGAGCAGCTCGGTGTGCCAGCCATGGTTGCCGAGGCCGAGCTCCAGCCCGCCGATACCGGCGAACAGCCCGACCATCCGCCCGCCCGTCACAGTCTTCCCTTCTCACGGTTGCTCGCGGATCGCTCGGACCCACCAGCGCTGCGTCTCCGCTGAGCAGGTTACTCGAGCGGTCATCGCGACGACCTGGCGACGGCCACGGTAGTGTGTCGTGCACTCGGTCCGATCGGTTGCCCCGGTAGTGCTCACGGTCGAATCGCGTATGCACGGCCGTTCGACGGCAGCAGGCATACTTCGAGCTTCCGCTCCTGCTGACCCTTCCGGCGCTCCAGCGTCGACGCGCAGTTCCCGGTTTATCCCAAAGTGTTACGCCAGGAAAGTGAGCGAAATGCAGATTCCGTTTACCAAGAACGGGAACTATCCCGATGTGGTCGTGACCAGTCTGGCGGCGACCACCTCGATAGCCGGTGATGTCGACTCCACCTGGAAGGGGTTGCTCAATGGCGAGAGCGGCATCGATGTCCTCGAGGACAGCTTCATCGAGCAGTTCGAACTACCGGTGCGCATCGGCGGACATCTGAAGGTCAAACCGTCACAGAACCTCACCCGGCAGGAGACACAGAACCTGTCGTATGTGGAACAGATGGCCCTGACGCTGGCGCGTGAGGTCTGGCGCAATGCGGGCAGTCCCGAGGTGGACAGGAACCGGCTCGGTGTCGCCATCGGCACGGGACTCGGTGGGGGCGAATACATCACCGACGCGCGAGATCGGCTGCGCAACGGCGGCTACCGCAAGGTGCCGCCGCTGACGGTGCAGCGCATTATGCCCAACGGTTCGGCCGCCTGTGTCGGCATGGAACTCGGCGCACGCGCGGGCGCGGTCACCCCGGTCTCGGCCTGCTCGTCGGGTTCGGAGGCGATCGCCAATGCCTGGCAGATGATCGTCATGGGCGATGCCGACATGGTGGTCGCCGGTGGTGTCGAGGGCTCCATTCAGGCGGTGCCGATCGCGGCGTTCACCATGATGCGCGCGATGAGCACCCGCAATGAGGACCCGAGGGCCGCCTCGCGACCGTTCGACAAGGACCGCGATGGATTCGTCTTCGGCGAGGCGGGCGCGATGATGGTCATCGAGACCGAAGAGCACGCCAAGGCGCGCGGCGCGACCATTCACGCACGCTTGCTGGGTGCCGGAATCACTTCTGACGCTTTCCATCTGGTCGCACCGGATATCGGTGGCAAGGGTGCCGCGCGGGCGATGACCAGGGCCATGCATAAGGCCGGAATCTCCAAGCGCGATGTCACCCATGTCAATGCGCACGCGACCGCTACTCCGATCGGCGATACCGCCGAGGCGCAGGCCATCAATGCCGCCGTCGGCGACCATGCGTCGGTCTACGCGCCCAAATCCGCGCTCGGCCATTCGATCGGCGCGGTCGGGGCGCTCGAATCGGTGCTCACCGTGCTCACCGTGCGCGACGGCATCGTGCCGCCGACACTGAATCTGGACAACCAGGATCCGGAGATCTATCTCGACGTGGTCAAGGGGCGGGCCCGACCCGGCCGGATCGATTACGCCGTCAACAACTCGTTCGGTTTCGGCGGGCACAACGTGGCAATCGCCTTCGGACGGTACTGAGCACCGTCGGGCGGCGCACCTGCTAGCCTTCCCGACGCTTCGTTATCGACCTGTGTTCGGTGTAACCGCATGGCCTGAGTGCCTGCGTTGGCAAAAGGATAAGGCGATGATCGACGAAACCTTCGACGACTATTTGGACGATCAGGGCAATATCAAGATCCGTGGCGACAAGACCCTGATCGACTTCGTCGACAAGCACAGCGCGGAGAACGGCGATGAGCTCGCCTACCGCTATATCGACTACTCGCGGGAACGCGATGGCGAGTACGTCGATCTCACCTGGCACGAATTCGGCATTCGGCTGCGTGCCGTCGCGGCCCGGCTGCAGCAGGTGACACAGCCGGGCGACCGGGTGGCCATCCTCGCCCCGCAGGGGCTGGACTATGTCGTCTCGATATTCGCGGCGGTGTACGCGGGCAATATCGCGGTCCCGCTGTTCGATCCGGAGGAGCAGGGCCATACCGATCGACTGCGCGCGGTGCTCGGTGACTGCACACCAGCGGCCATTCTGACCGTCGGCTCGGCCGCGGCGGGCGTGCGGAACTTCTTCCGGCATCTCCCGGCGGCACAGCGGCCGCGCATTATCGCCGTCGACGCCATTCCGGACAGTGTCGGATCGAGCTGGGTGCGGCCGGAGATCAATATCGATAGTGTCGCCTACCTGCAGTACACCTCGGGGTCCACGCGGACACCGGCCGGTGTCGAGATCACCCACCGCGCGGTCGGCACCAATCTCTTGCAAATGATCGATGCCATTGGTGTAGAAGAGAATTCACGTGGTGTCACCTGGCTGCCGCTATTTCACGATATGGGTCTGCTATCGGTGATCCTGCCGACAATCGGCGGTGGATTCATCACCATCATGTCGCCGAGTGCGTTCGTGCGGCGACCCTATCGCTGGATCAAGGAATTGGCCGCCGCCTCCGATGGCGCCGGAACCTTCGCCGCCGCACCGAATTTCGCGTATGAGCATGCCGCGGCCCGCGGTAAGCCGAAAGCCGATGAGGAGCTCGATCTTTCGAATGTGATCGGATTGATCAACGGTAGTGAGCCGGTGTCGGTGTCGTCGATGCAGAAGTTCAATGCGGCGTTCGCGCCGTACGGTCTGCCCGCGACCGCGATCAAGCCCTGCTACGGCATGGCCGAGGCGACGCTGTTCGTCTCGGCGACCAAGGCCGAGGACGAGGCCAAGGTCGTCTACGTCGATCGCAATGAGCTCAATGCGGGCCGCATGGTCGAAGTGCCAAGGGGCACCGAGAATTCGATCGCGCAGGTGTCGTGCGGCTTTGTCGCACTATCGCAGTGGGCGGTGATCGTCGATCCGGAGACCGGTATCGAGCGCGAAAACGGCGAGGTCGGCGAGATCTGGCTGCACGGCGACAATATGGGCATCGGGTATTGGGGTCGGCCGCAGGAGACCGCGGCGACCTTCCAGAACACCCTGGCGCGCCGACTGCCGGAGGACAGTCACGCGCAGGGCACCGATCCGGACGCCCAGTGGATGCGCACCGGCGATTTCGGCGTCTATCTCGACGGCGAGCTGTACATCACCGGCCGGGTGAAGGATCTGGTGATCGTCGACGGGCGCAACCACTATCCGCAGGATCTGGAGTTCTCGGCCCAGGAAGCCAGCACCGCGCTGCGGCCCGGATTTATCGCGGCGTTCTCGGTGCCCGCGAATCAGTTGCCCGCGTTGGTCTTCGAACAGGGCAGTCGTTCGGGGCTCACCTTCGACGCCGATAACACCTCGGAGCAACTGGTCATCGTGGCCGAGCGTGGCACCGGTGCGGCGAAACTGGATCCGGAGCCGATCGTGGATATTGTGCGCGCGGCCATCGCGCAGCGCCACGGCGTGACCGTGCGCGATATCCTGCTGGTCCCGGCCGGTTCGATCCCGCGCACCTCCAGCGGCAAGATCGCCCGACGGGCCTGCCGCGCCGCATATTTGGCGGGCACGCTGCGCGGGGGCTATCAGCAGCAGGACTTTCCGGATGCGCCGACGGAGCAGGAGCACACGAGCGTCCGGGTTCGGTGACTGCGGTCCGTACCATCGAAGTAGCGCATATCGGCGCCCGGAATCCGGGCGCCGATGCCGTCTGCGGGTGGTGCTGATCTGTGGGGGGTTGCCGTAGGGGCTTGACCTCGAGGTCACTCGAGGGTTGTTGGCTGTGGGTGTGGCGGAAAATCGGTTGGCCGATCTCGGGACCGATGCCACCCTGAAATGTCGGACCCCGGTGCGAACATCACCGGGAGATCCGTTCGCGACACCAGCCAACCACGGGACCACGAGGGGGAGCTTTGTCCGTCACGCTCGATACGCGGTCGGCCGATACGGAGGTCGACAGACCTGAGCGACCTGCCACCGCGGCGTCGGGTCGCCTGCATTCGCTGCGCCGGTTCCTGCCGTATCTGCGGCCGCATCGGGCTGCACTGCTCGGCGCGACCGGGCTCGCGGCGGTCGCCGCCTTGACCGCGATCATGATCCCGCTGATCATCGCGCGGATCATCGACGGTCCGATTCAGCGGCGCGATTTCGTGGGTGTCGTGCTGCCGGTGCTGGGCGTGTTGCTGCTCGGTCTGGTCGAGGCGTTAGGGGTGTGGGGACGCCGGTGGCTCATCGCGAAACCGGCGGCCCAGTTCGAGATCGCCATGCGCGCCAAGATCTTCCGCAAGCTGCAGACCTTGTCGATCGGACGCCACGATGCCTGGGAGTCCGGGCAGCTGCTGTCGCGCGCGATCGACGATATGAGCACCATGAAGCGGTTCGTGGCGTTCGCGGGGCCGTTCCTGATCATCCACTGCATTGTGATCCCGGTCGGTCTGCTCGTGCTGTTCGCGCTGAGCTGGCAGGTCGGGCTGATGTTCGCGATTGTCGCGCTGCCGCTGACCTATGTCTGCCTGCGGTTCGAGCGCCGCTACGCGGTCGCCTCGCGGCGTTCCCAGGATCAGTCCGGCGATCTGGCCACCACCGCCGAGGAGTCGGCGCAGGGCATCCGGGTGCTCAAGGCATTCGGTCGCGGTGGGTTCTTCGGTGGGCGGTTCACCGCGCAGTCACGTGCGCTGCAACAGACCGAACTGTTCAAGGTGCGGCTGGACGCCACGCTGTGGTCGGCAATGGTGAGCCTGCCGCAGTTGGCCATCGCCTTCGCGCTCGGCTACGGCGGATACGCCGTCGCGCACCACACCATGACACTGGGCACCCTGGTCGCTGGCATCACCCTGGCGACCTTCCTGCAGTGGCCGATCATCTGGACCGGCTTCCTGCTCGCCGAATGGAACGATGCGCGCACCGCGGCCGACCGCTTCTGGGAGATCATCGACACCCCGGTCGATATCACCGATCCCGCGGATCCGGTCGCGCTGCCCGAGCGAATCATCGGCGAATTGGCTCTGCACGGTGTGCGTTTCGCCTTTCCCGAAGCAAAAGGTGAAGTACTGCACGATATTTCGCTGAAGGTGCGGCCCGGTGAGACGGTGGCACTGGTCGGTGCGACCGGTAGCGGAAAGACGGCGCTGCTCAATCTGATTCCGCGGCTCTACGATGTGACCGGCGGCGCCATCACCATCGACGGCATCGATATCGCCTCGATGCGGGTCGCCGATCTGCGCTCGCTGGTCTCGGTGGCATTCGAGGAGCCGGTGCTCTTCTCGGCGAGTGTGCGGGAAAACGTCGCGCTCGGCGATCCGGAGGCCGGTGATGACGATGTGTGGCGCGCGCTCGATGTCGCCCAGGCCACCGACTTCGTGCAGGACCTGCCGTGGGGCCTGGACACCAGGATCGGCGAGCAGGGCCTGCGTCTGTCCGGAGGTCAGCGCCAGCGGCTGGCACTGGCCCGCGCGGTGCTCGCGCGCGCGGGTACCGGCGAGCGGACTCGGATCATGGTACTCGACGACCCGCTCTCCGCACTCGATGTGGAGACCGAGGAGCGCGTGCAGGAACGGTTGCGCACAGTGCTGGCCGGTGCCACCACGCTGCTCGTGGCGCACCGGCCCTCCACCGCGGCACTCGCCGACCGGGTGGCGCTGCTCGCCGACGGCCGGATCATCGCCGAGGGCGCCCACGATCAACTGCTGAAGACCAGCAGTCGCTATCGCGAGCTGATGGGAGGTGAATCATGACCACAACCGAAACCGCTGTCCCCGCCGACGATTCGGCCCAGCGCGACGAGGTCGCCGACTGGCGCGGCATCGCCAATGAGGACAAAGAGGTGACAGAGACCGGAAATCTGGTGCTGGCCGGTCGATCCCGGCGGCTACTGCTGAGCCTGGTCCGGCCGTATCGCAAGCTCGCGATCCTGGCCATGGTGCTGATCGTGCTCGATAACGCCGCGATGGTCTCGGCGCCGCTGTTCATCGCGCACGGGCTCGACACCGGCATCGCCAAGGGGGCCGAGGGGAACTGGGTGCCGCTGGCGCGCACCGTGGCCGGCTATCTGGGTGCGATCGGGCTCGGCGTCTGCACCACCTTCGTGTTCCTGCGGATCTCCGGAAAGCTCAGCCAGAGTGTGCTTTTCGATCTGCGGGTCCGGCTGTTCGCGCATATGCAGCGGCTCAGCGTCGCCTTCCATGAGCAGTACACCTCCGGCAAGGTCGTGGCACGGCTGACCGGCGATATCGAGACGCTGCAGCAGCTGCTGGAAAGTGCGCTGAATCAGGCACTGAGCGCCATTCTTTCGGTGCTGACCATCGCGGTGCTGCTGATCTACCTCGATCAGACGCTCGCCGCCATCGTGCTGCTCGGATTCGTGCCATTGGTGCTGGTCACCCGCTGGGCCCAGCGCAGGCAGCGGGCCGGATACCGGCGCACCCGCGGCGCCATCGCGAAGGTGGTCGTGCAGTTCGTCGAGTCGATGGGCGGCATGCGCGCGGTGCAGACCTTCCGGCGCGAGGCCCGCAATGAATCGGTGCTGGCGGCCGAGGACGCCGAATACTTGCAGGCGACCACCGCCGCCATGCGCGGTATGGGCGACTACGCCGGACTCACCCGCCTGCTCGGCAACCTGACCAGGGTGATCGTCATCGTGGTCGGCGCCTGGCTGGTGATCGAGGGCAACCTCGCCGTCGGCGTCCTCGCCGCATACCTGCTGTACCTCAACGATTTCTACGGCCCCCTCGACGAACTGGCCCAGGTTTTCAACGCCTACCAATCCGCGGCCGCCGCCCTGGAAAAGATCTCCGGCGTGCTGGAGGAGGAACCCTCGGTCGAGGAACCGAGCAACCCGGTCGCCCTGACCAAGGCAACCGGCGCCGTGCGCATGGACCACGTGTGGTTCGGCTACGGATCACCGGCAGGTCCCCTGGAGGCGCCATCGGATTCCGATGCCATGCTCGAACTGTCGGATTCGGCTGCGCGCACTGTCGCGCAAGCCGTGTCCGAGAAGTCTGGAGCAGTGCTGCCCAGCGTGGCTGTCGCGAGCGCTGTGTCGGAGAGCGCCGGTGCGTTGGGGCCCAATGCGGCCGGGCCGACGCCGGGTGTCGGGCGGCTGGCTGATCTCGAGCCGTCGGATTCGGCTGGACGCGCTGTTGTGGACGCTGTGTCGACGAGCGTCGGTGCCGTGGAGCCGAGGGTGGCTGGGGCGACTCCGAGTGCAGGAAGCCTGGCCGATCTCGCGCTGCCGGATTCGGCTGGATCTGTGGTTGTGGCAGCGGTTTCGGAGAGCCATGGTTCGGTGCAGTCGAGTGCGGCCGGGCCGACATCGGGTGACGCGGCGGCGGAGCTCGAAGTCGTTGTGCCGCAAGCCGAGCAGCGCGGTCGGGCGCGTCCGGTGTTGCCGGAGTTCACGCTGGACATCCCGGCCGGGCAGGTGATCGCGCTGGTCGGTGCGACCGGTGCGGGCAAGTCCACGCTGGCCAAGTTGCTGACGCGGTTCTATGACCCCTCCGGCGGCACGGTGAGTTTGGATGGGATCGATCTGCGGCAGCTGTCCGATGTGGATCTGCGGCGCAATGTCGTGATGGTTACCCAGGAGTCGTATTTGTTCTCCGGGTCGGTGGCCGACAATATCCGGCTCGGGCGGCCGGAGGCCAGTGATGCGGAGGTGTTCGCCGCGGCGCGCGCGGTCGGTCTGTCCGACTTCGTGACCGCACTGCCGGAGGGTTTCGACACCGACGTGCGCAAGCGCGGCGGGCGCTTGTCAGCGGGTCAGCGTCAGCTGGTGGCGTTCGCCAGGGTATTCCTCGCCGATCCCGCGGTGATCGTGCTGGACGAGGCGACCTCGAGCCTGGACATTCCGAGCGAGCGGCTGATCCAGCGGGCACTGGAAACGGTGCTGCGCGATCGCACCGCCGTGATCATCGCGCACCGGCTGTCCACGGTCGCGATCGCCGACCGGGTGCTGGTGCTCGAGTCCGGCCGGATCGTCGAGGACGGCACACCGAGCGAGCTCATCGCGGGCACCGGCCGGTTCGCCAGCCTGCACGCCGCGTGGCGCGAGTCGCTGGTGTAATGCCGGTGCATGGTCCGCGTCGCTTACGGTAGATACGTGACGAACCCAGCCCTCGGCTCCGACAGCCAACCGGCGGCATCCCGGTGGCCGGCGATCCTCACCTGGCGCGCGCACAACGGGTCGCGGATGGAGTCGGTCCGCGTGACCCTCAATGGCAACCGCATCCGCGCCGCCGGTCGCATGATCGGCGGCGCGTGCGCGGAACACCCCGCGTTCAGCGCCTCGTATGACCTGGTCACCGATGAGAACGGCGTCACAAAGCGGCTATCCCTGCGCAGCACCACCGCCGCCGGGGAACGTCAGGCCTCCATCGCCAGGGACGAGGAGAACTACTGGCTCGTCGACGCGGGCGGCGGCCATGTCCGCTCCACCTTCGCGGGCGCCCTCGATGTCGACGTCGTACTCAGCCCGTTTTTCAACACCCTCCCCATCCGCCGCTTCGGCCTGCAGAACGCCGTCGACGACATCCAGGTCCCGGTCGTCTACGTCCGCCTGCCCGACCTCCTCGTCCAGGAGGCCAGCCTCACCTACAGCAGCGGCGCCACCGGCATCAGCGTCCTGTCCCCGGTGTCCAGCGCCACCGTCACTGTCGACGCCGACGGCTTCCTCCTCGACTACCCCGGCCTCGCCGAACGCATCTGACCACCCGGATCAGTCCAGCTCGGTGATCACCCCACCGCGCTGGCCTGCGTCGCGCAAGGCTTCGAGCCAGTTGTGGTCGCCGGGATGGATATCGGTGATTGCCCAGTGCTGCGTGGTTTCGTAGCGTTCGCGGGCATCGTGCCCGGCTTCGACGAGGTCGACGAGGGTGCCTTCCGCGCGCAGGCTGTCGCGGGCCGCGCTGAGTATGGTCAGCGATTCCTCGAGCACGTCCAAAAGGGCTGCGGCATTGGGCTCGCAGATGGCACGGACGAGGTCCGGGGCGGTTGCGGCGACGCGGGTGCCGTCGCGGAACGAACCAGCGGCGAGTCCGAGTGCCAGGTCACCGCCCGCCGCACCGGATACGGCCAGCGCCTCCGCGAGCACATGGGGCAGATGAGAGATCCGGGCCACCGCGCGGTCGTGCTCGTCCGCGACCACCGGGGTGACCACCGCGCCACAGGCCAGCGCCAGCCGCACCACTCGTCGCCACGGCTCGGGGTGGGTGCCCGCATCCACCCCGACGGCCCACACCGCATCCTGGAACAGGCCGGATTGGGTAGCCGCCCAACCGGATTCGGAGGTGCCGGCCATCGGATGCCCGCCGACATAGCGGGCCGCGAGCCCGTGCCGGTGCACCGCCGCGGCCACCGGCGCCTTGACGCTCACCACATCGGTGAGCGGACAGTGCGGCGCGAAGCTCGCCACCTCGGCGAGGATGTGATCCACCGCGGGCATCGGCACCGCGACGACGATCAGCGCATCGGTATCGGCGGCCCGGGTCAGCACCCCGAGCAGATCACCCGTGACGTCGAAGCCGTCGGCGCGTGCGGCCTGCGCACCCCCCTCTGACCTGTTGTAACCCCAGGCGTCGTAGCCCGCGCCGACGGCCGCGCGCAGCAGCGAGCCGCCGATCAAGCCCGTCCCGAGGACACACACCGGTGCTTTCTGGTCAGGAGTCATCGGAACAGATTCGCATACGACTTCAACATTTCGGCTCGAGCCGACTACCGTTGCGGCCATGGCAGCACAGCGCTCGGGCACGAACAAGGCTGCGTCGGATGATTTCGACGACGTGGAGGGGTTCGCAGTGGCGGTTGTCCGCGAAGAAGGACAATGGCGGTGTAGTCCGTTGAGTCAGGCCGCGCTCACCGATTTGGCCGCGGCGGAAACAGAACTCAAGGCATTGCGTAGTTCCGGTGCGGTGTTCGGATTGCTCGACGTCGACGATGAGTTCTTCATCGTGCTCCGGCCCGCGCCGAGCGGCACCCGGATGCTGGTCTCGGATGCGACGGCCGCGATCGACTACGACATCGCCGCCGACGTGCTCGAGGCCCTCAATGTCGAAATACCCGATATCGACCCGGACGAACTCGACGATATCGAGCCGTGGGAGGAGGGCGATCTCGGCGTGCTCGCCGATCTCGGCCTGCCCGAACCGGTGCTCAGCGTGATCCTCGCCGAAACCGACCTGTATCCGGATGAGCAGCTCGGCATGATCGCCCAGCGGCTCGGCTTCGCCAATGAACTCTCGGCGGTGCTGGACAAGCTGCCCCGCTGACGTGGGTCTGCTCGCCGACGGACTTTCCGACACCGATATGGTCCGCGCCGCGATCGCCGCAGCGGCCGATGCGGGCGCTCGCGACGTACCCGTCGGTGCCGTCGTCTTCGATGCCAACGGACATGAACTCGCCCGCGCGGCCAATGCCAGGGAGGCCCTGGGCGATCCGACCGCCCACGCGGAGATCCTCGCCCTACGCCGGGCCGCCGCGGTCGTCGGCGATGGCTGGCGTCTGGAGAACACCACGCTCGCGGTGACCCTGGAGCCGTGCACCATGTGCGCCGGTGCCTTGGTGCTCGCCCGCATCGGCCGCCTGGTCTTCGGCGCCTGGGAACCGAAAACCGGTGCCGTCGGCTCGCTCTGGGACGTGGTCCGTGACCGCCGTCTCAATCACCGCCCAGAAGTGCGCGGCGGTGTTCTGGAAGCCGAATGCGTCGCGCTGCTGGACGAATTCTTCCGAGCCCAACGCTGAGGCGCGCACCACACCCCCACAGCCTGCCGAGCACCCCTCCGGCCGCCCCTACAGCCGATTTAGCGATCCGCCCCCCGTCCGGTATGGTTGTCGGCGGTGGCGTGTCCGAGCGGCCTAAGGAGCACGCCTCGAAAGCGTGTGAGGGGTAACCCCCCTCCGAGGGTTCAAATCCCTCCGCCACCGCCAAAGCCCCTCATCTGTTCACACAGGTGAGGGGCTGTTTTCTTCTCCGCGGTGGGCGGGATTCGGGGCTTGGCTGTGTTGACCGATCAACACGTGCCGACATGAAATCGGACTGGTACTCGACCGAGTCCGTGGGGCTGAGGTCCGCATTGGATTCCTCGCGAGCATTGCCGCAGGTGCGGGCCCGGCCCCGGATTCGAAGTGCGGGTCACGCCCCACTCCCGGGGCAGTCTGTAGCACTCTGTACACCGCGTAGCAGGCCGGGTAGCCTAGAGATATGAAAACGATCCAGCAACGCGACCTCCGCAACGACAGCGGCAAAGTTCTTGCCGCTGTCGAAGCTGGCGAGAGCTTCACCATTACCCGCAATGGCAAACCCGTCGCTGAACTCAAGCCCTTGACACGGCGAACCTTCGTACCGATCGCCGAATTGGCCCGCACCAGCGCCCATCTGCCGCGTATCGACTACAACGAGTGGCGCGCCGATATGGATGTGATGATCGACCAGGAGATCCCGGCTCGTGAGTGAACCCACCAGCCCCCGGCACGTGCTGCTCGACACATCGGTCCTCATCGATTATCTCGAGGTGCAGACATCGCTGCCCGATGAAGCGGAAGCCGCAATAAGTGCGATAAGTCTGGCCGAACTCGCCGCCGGATTGCACTCCACTAAAGATCCGCTGAAACAAGCCCAACGCCAGCTCCAGTTCCAGTGGGTCGCGAAATCGTTCAACCCACTCGCGTTCGACGCTGAGACGGCGAATGTGTACGGGTCGTTGGCTTTTCTCCTCGAACAGATCGGGCGTAAACCCCGAGGACGAGTGGCTGACCTCCAGATAGCAGCCACAGCGGTCCAGTACAGCTTGCCGCTGTACACCCGCAACCCAGACGACTTCAAGGGGCTCGGACCGCTGCTGAATATCGTCGCGGTGTAGACGAGCGTCTGGCACCTGCCCCGGGGGTGACAGACCTACCATCCCGAACAAGCCGATGCCAGCGGGCTTTCCGCTCGACCGACTTGACCCGCGCCGCGAGTCCACCGGCACAATACACGGCAGGGGCGCGTTGCCGTACCACTCCTTCTTATGACGGCGCAGCATGGCTGCACCGTCGTGGTCCCGTGAGAGTAGGCCACGGTGCGGACCGATCCGCACCCGGAAATGCCTCGCCAGGGGCGTTGACCACGTCAACACTTGGCCGCACGTTGATCGTCGTCGGCATCCCCGGAACATGCTGAAACGCAACGAATCTGGCCGAAAGCGCGGTCTACATACGGCTGCGGCAGGGTTCAAATCCCGTCGCCACCGCTCGAGCCCCTCACCTGTTTGCGCACGTGAGGGGCTTCTTCCTCCCTCGCGGGGACGGTCATCAGGTGATGAGCAGCGGCGCGGCGCTGCTACTGGCGTTGATTCATGGAATCTCAGGCGGATGGCTGAATGCGTCAACTGTGGCTTGGAAGTCGACATATCCATTCACCGAATTGCATCCCCGTTAATGGGAAGCGTTCAGTGCGACATAGATGGCCCAGGAAAGGTAGCCGAGGTTTACTAGCAACGAAATCAACGCGCCCAGTGGATGATTCGTGAGACCGGTCGAATCCCGCGTCGCGGTCCGCAGCGCATCGAGCCATACGACCAGGAATCCGGAGATGAGCACCGCCGCCGCCCATCCGCCGAGCACACGGGTATCCGGCAGCAGAATGAGCGTCGCGGTGACGAGCTCGGTGAGCCCGGTCGCTACTACCAGTGAGCCAGGCGCGGGGATCCACCGGGGAACCAGCGATCGGAAGTAGCGGACGAAGATGAAGTGACCGAACCCGGTGAGTGTCAAGAGCACAGCTAGCAGAAAGGCGGCGACGGTGGGCATACCGACCAGATCGCCACGTCGACAGGCTGGCGTATTGAACAAAACGATCGGGTCCGGCGGTTTGTGACCGGAGCCGACCTCGATGCTTACGGCGAGACCGCGATGGCCTCGACCGCTCGACACAGGCACCCGGTGTGGAAGCTTGTGCTGCCCACGTCCGGGCAGGTCATCGTGAACGGCTTGGCTGCCGGTGGAGCCCTCGTCCCGCCGCAACTACCGCACGACTGTGTGACGACCTCCGGGTTCGTCGCGGTCGTGCTCGAACCGTGGTGCCTGCCGCCGAGAGTGGGGCTGGCGTTGCTGGAGCCATCGGTCACCCGTCGACTCCTCGACGCTCTCGGCGCCGAGTGGGATCTCGATGCGCTGCGATCGGAAGTCGCGACACTGTTCGGGCCCGCGCCCACACTGGATCCGCGCCTGGAGACGATCCTGCGCCGCTGCGGCGACGTCGGACACCTCGCCGACCTCGCTCATGAGGTCGGGCTCTCGGCGCCGCGCATTCGTGCGTTGGCACGTTCGGCTATCGGGGTGCCGCTGGGACGGGTACGGCAGTGGCAGCGCCTGCGGACGGCGGTGCTGGCGTTTCCGCAGGGGCCGATCAGCGCGGCAGCCGCCCGGGCCGACTTCGCCGACCAGGCCCATCTGACCCGGACCGCGCAGAAGCTGATCGGACGGAGCCCGGGTTCGCTGAGTGTGTGGTGACAACCTCCGGGCTTATTCGTCAGGCACAGCGCCTTGTCGTCGCGGCACCACTCGGCGAGCGGGGATTCAGCACAGCGATTCACACCTGTGGCGACTGCTAAATCCGCCATGTGGCACAGACGAATCCGGGATGTGGGAGTTCCTGGGTAAGTGGGCCGTTCGCGGGTATACGCCGATTAAGCGAGCGCGGCGAGGTCGCGGTGCGGCGATGGCGTCGCGGGACGAGCCGCGCGGGATTGATGCGTGAGAGTCACATGAGAGAGCCCTATTTCCGATTCGGCAGTCTGCTGGTCCTGATCTGGCTGGTGATCGGTGTGGTCGCCGCGGGCCAGCGGCACTATTTCGACAGCGGTCCGATCAATTGCGCTGGCTTCGGCACGATCGCGGTGACGACGCTGGCCGGTCCGCTCAACTATATGGGGGTGAATCCGAAGATCGCGGATTGCAATGTGCCGCAACCCAGTCCGTAGCGGCCACGGCTGAGCGTCGAGGATCTGGCCGTCCCCGCGCGCTCAGGGCGTGCTCTGCCGGGCGGCGACATGCCGTGCGGTAGGGCGCGCCCGTGCGTGCGCCCGGTATGTGCCGAATGCCCGAGTACAGGCCGGGTGCGATGCGATAATTCGCCGCATCACCAACCGCGCGAGCACCATCCGCGGGAGAACATATGAGCGAGCCCTCGATGAAACTTGGCACCGTGCTGATCGTGATCTGGTTGGTCATCGGCGTTGTCGCCGCCGGACAGCGCAACTATTTCGACAGCGGTCCGATCAATTGCGCCGGATTCGGCACGATCGCACTCACCGTCCTCGCCGGTCCGCTCAACTATATGGGCGTGAATCCGAAAATCGCCGACTGCAACGTCCCGCAGCCGAGCCCATAACCCCCTAGCCAAGCCCAGAGCATCAGGCTAGAGTTAACGCTCCGCATCCGGGTACTCCGCCGCTACGCGAGTGCGAAAGGAAGCGATTACGATGCGCGAGCGTGTAAACCAACGGCGGCGTGCGCGCTCCGCCGGCACCCGACTCATCGGACTGCTGCTCATGTCTTGGCTGGTCATCGGCATGTTTGCTGCCGGACAGCGTCTTAAATTAGACAATCCCCCGATCGACTGCGCTGGCTTCGGCACCATCGCGGTGACGGCGCTTGCTGGTCCACTGAACTATATTGGAGTTAACCCGAAGGTAACTGCGTGTAGTCTGCCTCAGCCGAGCCAATGATGAAATAGATACGCCCCCAACGGAATTCCGGCCTGATCCCGAATTTCGCTGGCGCCGTGGTGAATTCGAAGCTCAGCCGCTGCGTACCGGCGGCGATCGCAGCACCCGGCCCCATGAACGTCAGGAACCGAACGCCGACGATCGCCAGACCGCCCAGCGCGATAGGCGCGACGGCCATACCGATCATTTCGGACTCACCGCTCGATGCCTGCTGCTGCATCGCGATGGTGCGGCTCGTCTCGAGCGTCGATCCGGCATTGCGTGCGGTATTGCCCACGCCGTAGGCGGCACTGCTGCCCGGACACCGGGTTCTCCTCGCGGTGATCGGGTTCGGGACGAGCGTTTCGAACTGCCACGCCGACCACGTGTGTCGGCGCAAGACCGAGCTGAAGAGTCGAACATCGCCGAGTCTGCTGCGCACACCCACAAGATCAAGAAGCGGGTCCCGAAACGTATTCGGCCCCGCACCCGAATCCGGGTGCGGGGCCGAGCTGTGGGCTCCGATAAGCCCAGCCGCAGGCTCCGATCAGCTGACGCCGACCGGCACCTTCGCCGTCTCCGCGGACCGCTGCTGCAGCTCACGCAGCTTCGCGCCCTCGACGTCGATATCCGGCAGGATCCGGTCCAGCCACTTCGGAATCCACCAGGACCACTTGCCCATCAGCACGAGCAGCGACGGGATCACGACCATCCGGACGATGAACGCGTCGATCAGCACGCCCGCCGCCAGCGCGAAGCCGAACGACTTCGCGGTGACATCGGTTTCCAGCAGGAAGGAGCCGAACACCGAGATCATGATGACCGCGGCCGAGGTGACGACCCGGGCACCGTGGTGGTAACCAGCGACCATCGCGTCCTTCGGCGACTTGCCGTTGACGAACTCCTCGCGCATCCGGGTCACCAGGAACACCTGGTAGTCCATGGCCAGGCCGAACACCAGACCGATCAGCATGATCGGCAGGAAGCTGACCAGCGGATGCGGATCCTCGATCAGCCCGAGCTTGCCCTGCTGGAAGATCAGCACCGTGGCGCCGAAGGTCGCCCCCATGGACAGCAGGAAGCCGAGCGCGGCGGTGAGCGGCACCAGAATCGAGCGGAACACCAGGATCAGCAACAGGAATGCGGCACCGGCCACGATCGCCAGATATGGCACGATCTTGCTGAGCAGCACGTGGTCGACATCGGCGAAGATCGCCGTGGTGCCGGTGATGCCGTACTCGATGCCGTATTCGGTCTGCATCTGCGCCTCGGCGTCGCGGGCGTCGCTGACCAGATCCTTGGTGGCCTGGTTGTTCGGACCCGACTTCGGCACACCGTCGAGCAGCGCACCCGCCTTGTCCTCACCGCTCCACTTGGGCTCGGTCACGTAATCCATGCCCGAGTAGGACGCGAGCTTGGACCGCAGCGCGTTCACCGCGGCCTCACGGCGCTCGGCGGGCACCTTGGTGAGGTCGACCGCGACGTTCAGCACGCCATTGCTGCCCTCACCGAAGCCCTCGGTGCGCAGCTCGTAGGCCTTGCGGATGGTGGAGGTCTTGGGCTGGCTGTCGTCACCGGGCAGGCCGAGGTTCAGACCGGCGGCCGGTGCGGCGAGCAGGCCGAGGACGACCACGCTGAGCAGCAGGGTCACCGCGGGTGCCCGGCCGATCAGGCGGCCGAACCGCATGCCATTGGTGACCGACTGATCGTCCTCGGGATCGTGCTGGGCAACGATCGGCAGCTTCGGCTTGAACAGGAACCGGCCGAACGCGCCGAGCAGCGCAGGCATCAGGGTGATGGCGGTGAGCACCGCGAATGCGGCGGCGATCGCGCCACCCAGGCCCATGAACGTCATGAACTGCACGCCGACGATGCTGAGGCCGCCGAGCGCGATGATGACGGTGAGACCGGCGAACACCACCGCGGAGCCCGCCGTGCCGAGCGCGGTGCCGGCCGCCTCTTCCGCCGAATCCTGCACTGCCAGTTCATGTTTGTAGCGCGACACGATGAAAAGCGCGTAGTCGATCGACAGGGCGATGCCGATCATGGACGCGAGGAAGGTCGTGAAGCTGGGCACCTCGATGATCGAGGTACCGAGGAAGATCAGCGAGGTGGCCGCGCCGAGGCCGATGATCGCGGTGATGATCGGCACGAAGGCGGCCACGATGGCACCGAACGCGATGATCATGACGATCAGCGCGATGCCCATGCCGATCTGCTCGGACTTACCGCTGGGCCCCTCGTTCTTCTGCGCGATCGAGCCGCTCATCTCCACCTGCAACCCGGCATTGCGGGCGTCGCTGGCGACGTTGTAGGCCGCTTCGCGCTGCGCGTCGGTGACGTCGGTGAACTTCTTGATGGTGAACGGGACGCTGAAGAAGGCGACCGAATCCGGATCGGTCTTGCTCAGCACGTTCAGCGGTGCGCCACTGCACTTGGACGGGTCCGGATCGGCGATGCAACCCGACTTCTCCGCGGCCTCAATGGGATTCATCACCGGCTTGCTGTGGTCGACGATGTCGAGCGTGCCGAGTTTGGCGATGAACGCCTCCAGCGACGCACGGTTCGCCGGATCGGTCAGCTTCTGCCCCTCGGGCGCGGCAATGACATAGGTGCCGGTGACGGCATCGAATTTGAAGGCGTCGGAGGCGCCGGGAAAGTGCTTGTCGAGAATGTCGTTGGCACGCGCGGACGGCAGCTCCGGCATGCTGAAGTCGTTGGTCATCGGCTCCTTCAGCTGCGCGCCGAGGCCGCCGAGCAGTAGGAAGAGGACAAGCCAGACCGGAAGCACTATCCATTTTCTTCGGAAAGCGAACTTTCCCCATCTATACAGATAAACGGACACGAGAGGTTCTCCTAGCGATGCCTGGGTACGTGCTGGTTCGCGGCGCGTAGACAGCACACGCGGGGTTGCCCTGCTGTACCCCGCCTCCAATTGACGCTTTCTGCCTACCGTGCGGTAGGTAGACTACCTAGGAGCTAAGCGGAGGTACAACCTCAATTCTGATGGCAACGTTAGCTCAGCGCAGAAGTGATGAGAGGATCATCCCATGACCGTTCGTGACGCGGGCGACACTGTTATCGCAGGTGGCGGCACTAAACTGGCAATTCGTGACGCCGCGGTGAAGCTCTTCGGCGCCAAGGGATTCGAGCAGACGAGCCTGCGCGAGGTCGCGGATGCGGTAGGAATCACAAAGGCTTCGCTCTACTATCACTACGCCTCGAAGCTCGATCTACTACTGGCGATCGTAGATCCGATCATCGATCACCTGCGCGCGGTGACCGAGGATATCGATGCGGTCCCGCACGATGCCGAAGGGGTGCGGGCCGTCCTGCGCGCCTATTTGCGCGGCATGATTCGCCATCGCGATGCCGGTGCCCTGTGCGTCCGCGATACCGTCGCGATCATCAACGTGATGGCCGACCGCTACCCGGACCTCATGAATTCCAGTCGGGTGCTGCGCGAATGGCTGGCCGGACCCGATGCCGACGATGTGGCCAAGCTGCGCGCCAGTGCGGCGCTGGAGGTGCTCGGCGTCGCGCTGCTGTCCACCGAACTCGTGCCGGGCGTCGCGGATTCGGTGGTGGAGCGCACACTGCTGGACGCGGCCACCTGTGTGCTGACCGGCTGTCACACCGCGTAAATTCGTTCGGACACCTAGTAGGCCAGGGAGTAGCCGCAGTGCACATCACCGCGAGGGTCGATTACGCGGTGCGGACCTTGTTGGAAATCGCCCGCGCACCGAAGACCGACGATGCCGTGGTCGGCGCGACCGCGGTGCAGGTCGCGCCGGTGGTGAAGGCCGAGGCGATTTCGACCGCGCAGCACATTCCGCCCAAGGTGCTCGAGACCGTACTCGCCGAATTGCGCCGAGCCGATCTGGTGACCAGTAGGCGCGGCCCGGACGGCGGCTATTGGCTGGCCCGCCCGGCCGGGCAGATCACCATCGCCGATGTGATCCGCGCGATCGAGGGTCCGCTGGCCTCGGTGCGCGGTGAGCGTCCGGAGGATGTGCGCTATCCGGGCGCGGCCGAGCCATTGCAGCGGGTGTGGATCGCGCTGCGCGTGAATATTCGCGCGGTACTGGAGGACGTTTCCATCGACGACATCGCGCGCAATCGGCTCCCCGGATTCATCGAAGCGCTGACCGAGGATCCCGGTGCCTGGGCGCGGCGGTAATTCGAATCGGGTCACGCGGGTCGAAAGGTGCGCGGGCAGTTGCGGTTTCCTGCCGCAACTAAGGGGCCGCAATCCATGGCATCGGTGCTGGTCGGGAAGCCGCGCGACGGATATCGCGGTTTCCCGGTAGCCTCCCTTTCATCATGCTGATCAGACTGCTTCGCACCTATCTGGCCCCCTACCGGGCCCAATTGGCGGGGGTCGTCGGCCTGCAACTGATCGCCGGCATCGCGATGCTGTACCTGCCGACCTTGAACGCCCACCTGATCGATAATGGCGTCACCAAGGGCGATATCGGCTACATCTGGAGCGCCGGACTGTGGATGCTCGCGGTCACCGGCGTGCAGATCATTGCATCCGCCTGCTCGGTCTATCTCGGTGCGCAGGCCGCCATCGGCGCGGGTCGGGATCTGCGCGGGGCGGTACTGCACCGGGTCGGCACCTTTTCCGCGCGCGAGGTCGGCATGTTCGGCGCGCCATCGCTTATCACCCGCAATACCAACGATATTCAGCAGGTTCAGCTGCTCATCGTGATGTCGGCAACCATCCTGGTGACGGCGCCGATCATGTGTGTCGGCGGCATCTTCATGTCGCTGCGCGAGGACCCCGGGCTGTCCTGGCTGCTGTTGATCGCGGTGCCCGCACTGGCCATCTCGATGGGTGCCATCGTGGCCAAGATGGTGCCCGGCTTCCGCGATATGCAGTACCGGATCGATGAGGTCAATCGCGTACTGCGCGAACAGATCACCGGTATCCGGGTGGTGCGCGCATTCGTGCGCGAGCGCCAGGAGGCCTGGCGCTTCGGACTGGCCAACTCCGAACTCACCGATGCCGCACTGCGGGTCGGCCGGTTGATGGCGCTGATGTTCCCGCTGGTAATGCTGATCAGCAATGTCACCGCCGTCGCGGTGATCTGGTTCGGCGGGCATTTGATCAACGACGGCCAGATGCAGATCGGCTTGCTCACCGCGATGCTGTCCTACATCCTGCAGATCCTGATGGCCGTCATGATGGCCTCATTCCTGGCCATGATTGCACCGCGCGCGGCCGTCTCGGCCGACCGTATCGGTGAGGTGCTCGACACCGAGACATCGGTGCTGCCACCGCGGCTGCCGCAGCCGTTCAAGGGCGATCCGGCGCTGGTCGATCTGCAATTCGCCGAATTCGCCTTCCCCGGTGCGGAGAAACCGGTGCTCTCGGCCATTCGGTTCCAGGTCGAGCCGGGCACGACCACGGCCATTGTCGGCTCCACCGGTGCGGGCAAGACGACGCTGCTCAATCTGATTCCCCGGCTCATCGATGTGACCGATGGGGCGATCTACGTCGGCGGCACCGATGTCCGCCATATCGACCTCGAGCTGCTGCGCGAGCAGATCGGCCTGGTGCCGCAGAAGGCTTACCTATTCTCCGGAACGGTGGCGAGCAATCTGCGCTATGGCAATCCGCACGCGAGCGACGCGGAACTGTGGCGCTGTCTGGAGATCGCGCAGGCCGCCGACTTCGTGCGCGATATGCCGCAGGGCCTCGAAACCCCGGTCGCGCAGGGCGGCACCACCGTATCGGGTGGGCAGCGCCAGCGGTTGGCCATCGCTCGGGCGCTGGTGAAGAAGCCGCGGGTCTACCTGTTCGATGACTCGTTCTCCGCACTCGACGTCGCCACCGACGCCCGACTGCGCGCGGCACTGCGGCCCGAGACCAGCGACGCTTCGGTAATCATTGTGGCGCAACGGGTTACCACCATCCGCGATGCCGATCAGATCGTGGTACTCGAGGACGGTGCGATGGTCGGGATCGGCACCCATGACCAGTTGATGCGCGAGTGCGCGGAGTACCAGGAGATCGTTGCCTCGCAGCTCGGCGTCGATGAGGTCGCCGCGGTCGCCCTCGCCAAGCGCAACGGATCGCCGCCCGGTCCGAGCGGGGACGGGCATCGGGCCCGGCGGGAGGAGAGCCGATGAGGCCCGGAGCGGTGAATCCCGGTGCACCGGATGCGAAGGCGAAGTCCTTCGGTCCGTCGCTGAAGCGGCTGTTGCGCAGGCTGGCGCCCGAGCGCAGGTATGTCGGTGCGATCGTCGGGCTGACGACCGTCTCGGTGACGCTGAATACGCTCGGCCCGTACATCCTGGGCAAGGCCACCAACCTGGTCTTCGACGGTGTGATCGGCGGACGGCTGGTCAGCGGCAACACCAAAGAGCAGGCGATCGAGCACGCGCGCGCCGCGGGCGACAACACCTTCGCCGACATGCTCGGCGCGATGGATGTCACCCCGGGTGTCGGTGTCGACTTCGGTGCGGTCGGCCGGATTCTGATGCTGGTATTGCTGCTCTATATCGGCGCAGCAGTGTTCAGCTGGCTACAGTCGTTTCTGCTCAATATCGTCATCAACCGCACGGTGAAGCGGCTGCGCAGCGACGTCGAGGACAAGATCCAACGACTTCCCTTGCGCTACTTCGATTCCACGCCGCGCGGTGATCTGCTCAGTCGCGTCACCAACGATGTCGACAATGTCTCGCAGAGCCTGCAGCAGACCATGAGCCAGCTGCTCCAGTCGGTCTTCTCGGTAATCGGCATCCTGGTCATCATGATCTGGATCTCGCCGCTGCTGGCGCTGATCGCCCTGCTCACCGTGCCCGCCGCCATTGTGGTCAGCGCGCAGATCGCCAAGCGCTCCAAACCACACTTCGTGAACCAATGGAAGTACACCGGCATGGTGAACGCCCAGGTCGAGGAGGCTTTCACCGGGCATGAGGTGGTCACCGCATTCGGCCGCAACCGCGAGGTCGGCGAGGAATTCGACAAGCGCAACAACGATCTCTACGAGTCGAGCTTCAAGGCGCAGTTCTTCTCCGGGCTGATCATGCCCGCGATCATGTTCCTCGGGAATCTGAACTTCGTGCTGGTGGCGCTGGTCGGTGGTCTGCGGGTGGCGACGGGCAATCTGTCACTGGGCGAGGTGCAGGCCTTCATCCAGTACTCCCGGCAGTTCAGCCAGCCGCTGACCCAGATCGGCGCCATGGCCAATGTGCTGCAATCCGGTGTCGCCTCGGCCGAGCGGATCTTCGAGATCCTCGACGCCGAGGAACAGTCGCCGGATCCGGTCATGGAGAACACCCGTCCGGTCGATCGCGGCCGGGTCGAATTCGAGGCGGTCTCCTTCCGTTACGAACCGGAGACGCCGGTCATCGAGCGGCTCTCGCTGGTCGCCGAGCCGGGGCATGTGGTCGCCATTGTCGGCCCGACCGGTGCGGGCAAGACCACGCTGGTGAATCTGCTGCTGCGGTTCTACGAACTCGACGCGGGCACCATCACCATCGACGGCGTCGATATCACCACGGTCACCCGGGATCACCTGCGGTCCAGGATCGGTATGGTGCTGCAGGACACCTGGCTGTTCAAGGGCACCATCCGGGAGAACATCGCCTACGGCAATCCGAATGCGAGCGAGGCGGATATTCTCGACGCCGCTCGTGCCGCCTACGTCGACCGCTTCGTGCACGCCCTGCCGCACGGTTACGACACGATCATCGATGAGGAGGGTTCGGGCGTCAGCGCGGGTGAGAAGCAGCTGATCACCATCGCCCGCGCCTTCCTGGCCAAGCCGTCCATCCTGGTCCTCGACGAGGCGACAAGTTCGGTCGATACCCGCACCGAGGCGCTGGTCCAGCACGCCACCGCGGCCCTGCGCCGCGACCGCACCAGCTTCGTGATCGCGCACCGACTCTCCACCATCCGCGATGCCGATCTGATCGTCGTCATGGAGGCGGGCCGCATCGTCGAGCACGGCACCCACGAGCGTTTACTGGAGGAGCGCGGCGCGTACTACCGCCTCTACAATGCACAATTCGCCGCAGCTGCCGCTGACGCGTGAGTATCGGCTGGGGCGAACTGGGCCGAGCTACCAGTTTGCCGAGGTGCCGACTGATTTCGGAGGAACATGGGTAACTCGTCGGGTACGTCCAGAACTAGCTCCGGGCCGACCGTCGGCCCGGAGCGGAACTCGAGCGCTTCCTACGTCCGGCAAAAGGCCCGGGGAGGCGGAGGAGCGTCCGATCCCGAAGCCTTCTCGTTTGCCGTTGGTACCCGTCTCGCGGGGCGGCACGGTCGATCGGGTGTGATCAGCACACCGCACGGCGATATCGCCACGCCCGCGTTCATCCCGGTCGGCACCAAGGCGACGGTGAAGGCGGTGTTGCCGGAGACCATGCGGGAACTCGGCGCCCAGGCGCTGCTGGCCAATGCCTACCACCTGTATCTGCAGCCGGGTTCGGACATCGTGGACGAGGCGGGTGGGCTGAGCAAGTTCATGAACTGGCCGGGCCCGACCTTCACCGATAGCGGCGGCTTCCAGGTGATGTCGCTCGGTGTCGGTTTCAAAAAGGTGCTGGCCATGGAGGCGGTCGACGTCCGAAGCGACGATGTGATCGCCGCGGGCAAGGAGCGCCTGGCCGTTGTCGACGATGACGGCGTCACCTTCCGCTCTCATCTGGACGGTTCGAAACACCGGTTCACACCGGAGGTTTCGATGGGCATCCAGCATCGGCTCGGCGCGGACATCATCTTCGCCTTCGATGAGCTGACCACCCTGCTCAATACCCGTGCCTACCAGGAGAAGTCGTTACAGCGCACGCACGAATGGGCGCAGCGCTGCATCGACGAGCACGAACGGCTGACCGCCGCGCGCACGCACCGCCCGTACCAGGCGCTGTTCGCGGTGATCCAGGGCGCACAGTACGAAGACCTGCGCCGCAAGGCATGCCGGGAACTGGAATCGGTCCGGGGCGCTGCCGGAACGGGTTTCGACGGCTACGGCATCGGTGGCGCGCTGGAGAAGCACAACCTCGGCACCATTGTCGGCTGGTGCTGTGACGAACTGCCCGAGGACAAGCCGCGCCATATGCTCGGCATCAGCGAGCCCGAGGACATCTTCGTCGCCGTGGAGAACGGTGCGGACACCTTCGACTGCGTGAACCCGTCCCGGGTTGCCCGCAATGCGGCGATCTATGTCGCCGAAGGCCGATTCAATATCAATACCGCCCGATTCCGCCGCGACTTCACCCCGATCGACGAAACCTGCGACTGCTACACCTGCGCCAACTACACCAGGGCCTATATCCACCACCTGTTCAAGGCCAAGGAGATGCTCGCCTCCACGCTGTGCACGATCCACAACGAGCGCTACACGATTCGGCTCGTCGACCGGATCCGAGAGAGCATCGAGGGCGGCTACTTCGACGAATACAAAGCCGAAACGCTCGGCCGCTGGAAGGGGCGCATTCGGACCCCGTAGATCCGAATGCGCACAACAACTTTCAGTTCAACAGTGCGGTCGTTTCCCGGGGCGCATAGCTCGGCTCATGCTTTTTCAGGAAGGCGATCACCCGGTAGGTGATCGGCAGCACGATAACCTCAGCCAGCGTCTTCCAGATGAATCCGACGATCACGTAGTTGACGAACTGTCCCCAGCTATCGATGCCGATGGCGGTGGCCGCGATCGAGCAGAAGATCAGTGTGTCACCGAATTCGCCGACGACGGTGGAGCCGATCAATCGGGCCCACAGATGCTTTTCCTTGGTCTTCTCCTTGATCAGCACCAACGCCGCGGAATTGAGCATCTCGCCGACGAAGTATCCGGTCAGTCCGGCCGCGACCAGCTGCGGTGTGGTGCCGATCACGGACCGGAAGGCTTCCTGATTGTCGTAGAAGGTCGCCGGGGGCAGCTCGATGGCGATCTTGAAGCAGATGACCGCGAGCAACAGGATGGCGAAACCGTAGTAGATGGCCCGGCGGGCGGCCTTGAAGCCGTACACCTCACTGAGCACATCGCCGATGATGTAGGCCAGGGGGAACAGGAACCACGCGCCATCGGTGGAGATCGGCAGGATCTCGATCGGCCCGAGCTTCACCGAATGGTCGGTGAGGAACTGGACGCCCTTGGTTGCGCAGATATTCGAGATGATCAGCGTCGCGGTGAACAGTGCGACGACGGGGGTGTAGTAGCCCCGCGCGGCGACGGCGAATGCCGCGTGGGCCGCCGCGGGGCCCCCAGATCCTGGGTGTTCTTCAACTGTTTTGGACTCACTCACGCGCTTCATCAAACCAGGTTGTGGAATAGGCTGTACCAATGACGAATCCCGGCGATTCCTCCGACGAGTGGTGGAAGCAGTACGGTGGCGAAGGTGTGTCGCCGGAAGGTGGCGCCCAGGGGTCGGTACCGCAGTACCCGGCGGCTCCGCCGCCCGGATCGGTCCCACAGTATCCGTCCGCGCCGCAGTACCCGCAGCAGCCAGCGCCGCAGCCGACACCGCCGCCCCAGCAGCAGTATCCGAGCTACCCGCAGCAGCCGGTCGCCGGTGCGCAGCAGCCGTATCCGCAGACCCCGGCCTACCCGAACGCGTATCAGCCGTACGGATACCCGCAGCAGGGGCAGGGCACCAACGGGCTCGCGATCGGTTCGCTCGTCGCCTCATTGGTCGGTCTGTGCACCTGCATCGGCTCGATCGTCGGGATCGTGCTCGGCATCATCGCGCTGAATCAGATCAAGGAACGCGGGCAGGAGGGCCGCGGTCTGGCGCTGGCCGGTATCTGGGTCGGTGCCGGTGGCATCGTGCTCGGCATCGTCTGGCTGGTCTTCAATATCGCGCTGTCCTCGACCTGACGATCGTCGAAAATAGCTGTGCCGCAATAGAACAGGGGCGCTCCCGAACGGGAGCGCCCCTGTTTTCGCGTTGCGAGCGGATCAGGCCTTGACGACCTGGGTACCGCCAGCGAACTTATCGTGCCAACCCTGCTTGTTCGGGTCCTGCTCGATGGTCACCGCGATGTAGATCGCCATGCCGATCGCGACGAGGTTCCCGAGGCACGGAATGATGTTGGCGACCAGGTACAGGTTGCGCTTCAGCGAAACTTCCGGGGTGATCTTGGCGGCGCCGCCGGGGGCGACGACGCGCAGGCCGAGGATCTTCTTGCCCAGCGTGGTCCCCATATTGGTTTCCATCAGCACGAAGTATGCGATGGGAGCCGCGACGATCACGATGAAACCGAGGATCGAGCCGATGAAGCCGATCTTCGACAGGATGAGGTCGATGATGTACGCCGGGATACCGACGATCAGCGCATCGATGAACCTGGCGCCGAACCGGGGCAGCAGCTCACCCGGCTGGCCCGCACCAGAGCCCTGCTGGCCGTACTCACCGTACTGCTGCGGGTAGGGCTGCTGGCCGTAGGGATCCTGCGGCTGCTGGCCGTATTGGGGTTGTTGTCCGTATTGGGGTTGTCCGTATTGGGGCTGCTGCCCGTACTGTGGCGGCTGCTGCCCGTACTGGGGTGGCTGCCCCTGCGGGTACTGCTGGCCGCCCTGCGGGTACTGCTGGCCGTACGGTTGCCCGCCTTGCGGATATTGGTTGGGGTCGTACCCACCGCTTGTCATATCTGTTTCCTCGTCAGTGATCAGTAGATCGGTCGCTTGCGTACGTTACGGACATCGCGCGGGTTGCAACAACCCATTCTCGTCGAGTGTCCAAGGTTCGTCGGGCAGATGGGCCGGGTCGAATCCGTCGAGCAGTTCGGCGGGCGACACCGGGGGATAGCCGAGTGAACAGGCCAGCGCCGCCGCCACTTGATCGGGTGTATTCCCAAGGGCGAGTTGGTCGGTGAGTGTCACCGCGCCGTCGCGTTTGGCCAGTCGCTTGCCTTGCGCATTCAATACCAGCGGCACGTGTGCGTACCGCGGAACCGGGAGTTCCAGCAGCGTCGCGAGGTGGGCCTGGCGCGGCGTGGACGGCAGCAGATCGTCGCCGCGGACCACCTGATCGATGCCCTGTTCGGCATCGTCGACGACGACGGCCAGGTTGTATGCCGGAATTCCGTCGCCGCGCCGCAGTACGACATCGTCGACCTGGCCGCGGTAGCGCCCGTGCAATTCGTCGACGAATTCGAATTCGCTCGCCTGCGCGCGCAGACGCAGCGCGGCCGGACGGCCGTCGCCACGATGCGCGGCCCGCTGGGCCTCGGTCAGGTCGCGGCAGGTGCCGGGATAGTGGCCGACCGGTCCGTGCGGTGCGGTCGCGGCCTGCTGGATTTCCCTTCGGGTGCAATAGCACTCGTAGGTGAGTCCGGCGGCGGTGAGCCGATCGATGGCCGAGGCGTAGTGGGATAGTCGGTCACTCTGCCGAACGACGGGACCGTCCCAGTCCAGTCCGATCGCGGCGAGATCGGCCAGCTGGCGCTGCTCGGCCCCAGGCCGCACCCGATCCAGATCGTCGACCCGGATTACGAAGCGTCGTCCGGTCGACCGCGCGAACAACCAGGCAAGCACGGCCGTGCGCAGATTTCCGAGGTGCAGATCACCGGATGGGCTCGGCGCGTACCTGCCTGCCGGAGTACTGGTGGTTGCGGGCACGTTTGCCATGGTAGGGCTGCGGTCCAGATCACCGGATCCGCAGGTGCGGCATGAGTCGGTCTGCGGGAATCGGGGTGCCGCACTCCAACGCGGCCAGCAGTGTCTCGGCGTGCGCGATCAGACCGGCGCTATCGATCCCGTACGGCAGCGGGCTGCCCGGATCCGGCGCGTAGGCGCGCAGCCGCGTCACCGCCCGGGTCAGCAGTGTGCGCGCGCCCTTGGGATTGTCCCGCTGGATGTGGGTGAGCCCGACTGCGTATTGCGCGAGTCCCTGCCACAGCATCCTTTCGGCGAACGGCCCGTTCTTCCATGCGGCCTCCAATACCTCGTGTGCGTTGAATGCCAGACCGTCATCGAGCAGTTGCTGGGCGTACGAAAGGGTTTGCTGGGGTGGCAGATTCAGGTCATCCGGAATTCGCGGCACTCCGACGCTGCCGACCGGCAGCGGCCGCCCGAACCGGTCGCGCGGGCGAGGATTGCGGGCGCGACCTGCCTCGTCGCGGGGGCGTTCGACCATGCGGCCCATCATCCACGGCCGCTGCCGGGGGCGTCCACACGGATCGGGTCGACCTGGATTTATTGACGGATAACGGAGCAATCACATCCGCAAAATGTTTGCTGCCCAGCAAATATGGGAATGAATGTCATCTACCGGCAATGTTTCCGCAACTCTTCATCTTCGCAAGATTGGCAAATGCGACGGTTGAATGAGCAAGAGATCGGCAAATTCCCGTTGAACCTGCTAGGGTTTATCGCGCGGGGGCGACCCCGCGAGGGTAAATCGCCTCGAAGTGCAGTGCGATCACGACGCACCGTGAAAGTCGCGCGCTTTGGCAAGGCGCACCGCGGGATTCGGCGTTCCGTGCCGGATGCCGGTGCTAGTTAGAACGATGTCAGAAGAAAACTCTCGTTCTCGACGCAGCAAAGGAGCTAGTGCCGTGGAAGTTGACTTGACGGGAGCTGTGTGGCGCAAGAGCACATACAGTGGCCCCGATGGGAACTGCGTGGAAGTCGCTTTTCTCGTTGACGGCAATGTGGCGGTCCGCGACACCAAGGACAACGGCTATGGTCCGTTGTTGGCGTTCACGCCAGGCGAGTGGGATGCATTCCTAACAGGGGTGTCACAGGGGGAGTTCGGACGCGCCTGAACAACAGTCACGTCTGAACCAATCAGCACGGGCCCCGGGTCGGCACGGACTCGGGGCCTTCGCGGGTCATCAGGGGCCTTTTCCATTGCGGCCCTGGTATTTTCAATGCAGCCCTATTGTTTCTCAGTGGCCCTGTCCGTCGCTGTTGGCCTCGTCTTGGACCTCGCGTAGGACGGCGAGCTGCTTGCGCTCCTCCTCGTGCTCGATCTCCATATTGCGCCGGGACTCCTGCCACGGATCGGGGCGGAAGAATCCGCCGGTGCCCGGCTGACCCGCCGAACCCAGCTGGTTCATCTTCTTCGGCACCGGTGCGCCCTGATACTCCAACGGAATCGGGTGTCCGTGTTCGTCCACCGGACCCAGCGGCTGGTGGATCTCGATGTACTCACCATCCGGCAGTCGCCGGATGATGCCGGTCTCGATGCCGTGCTCCAGTACCGCGCGGTCGCTGCGCTGCAGGCCCAGGCAGAAGCGATACGCGACGTAGTAGGCCACCGCAGGGAGGGTCACAATGCCGATCCGGCCGACCCAGGTGGTCGCGTTCAGCGAGACCTGGAATTTGTAGGCGATGATGTCGTTCACGCAGGACAGCGTCAGTACTACATAGAAGGTGACCGCCATCGCGCCGATCGCGGTGCGCACCGGTACGTCGCGCGGGCGCTGCAGCAGATTGTGGTGCGCGGTGTCCCTGGTCAGGCGGCGTTCGATCCACGGGTAGGCGATCAGGACCGTGAACACCAGACCCATGATCAGCGCACCCCAGAAGGGGGCGGGCACGGTATAGCGGCCCGGATAGAGCTCCCATGGCGGAATCAGGCGCATCATGCCGTCGGTCCACATCATGTAGAAGTCCGGCTGGGTACCCGCGGAGACCTGAGATGGCTTGTAGGGGCCGAAGGCCCAGATCGGGTTGATCTGCAGCAGGCCGCCGAGAAGTGCGACGACACCGAGCGTGAACGCGAAGAACGCGCCCTGGTCCAGGGAGAATACCGGCACGATGCGGGTGCCGATCACATTGCGTTCGGTGCGGCCGGGACCCGGGAACTGGGTGTGCTTCTGATACCAGACCAGCGCGATATGCGCGGCGATCAGCGCGAGCATGATGCCGGGGAACAGCAGCACGTGCGCGATGAACAGGCGCGGAATGATGATTTCGCCCGGATAGTCGCCGCCGAACATCAGCCAGTGCATCCAGGTTCCGATGACCGGAATGCCCAGCGTGATGGACGAGAATGCCGCTCGCAGGCCGGTGCCCGAGAGCAGGTCATCGGGCAGCGAGTAGCCGAAATACCCCTCGAACATGGCCAGGATCAGCAGCAGCGAGCCGAGCACCCAGTTGGCCTCGCGCGGCTTGCGGAACGCGCCGGTGAAGAAGATCCGGAACAGGTGCACGATGATCGAGGCCGCGAAAAGCAGTGCGGCCCAATGGTGCACCTGGCGCACGAACAGACCGCCGCGGACCTCGAAGGAGATGTTCAGCGATGTCTCGTAGGCGCGAGTCATGCCCACCCCGCGCAGCGGCTGGTAGGCGCCGTTGTAGGTGACCTCGGCCATCGATGGATCGAAGTACAGCGTCAGAAAGGTGCCGGACAGCACCAGGATGATGAAGGTGTACAGCGCGATCTCACCGAGTAGGAACGACCAGTGGGTCGGGAACACCTTATTGATCGACCGCTTGACGAACGCCGCGGCCCGATATCGCTCGTCGAAGGCATTGGCTTGTTCGCTTGCCGTTCGACCTATGTCAATAGCCATAGCCGACACCCCCGCCCTGGGTGAGTGGTGGTATGTGTCCTACTACAGACGGTAGCAAGGGTTCGGGCCGGAATCGATAGCTTTACTCAACGGCAATCTGGAACAAGATCATTCAGTTCTTGCCGGTGCCGCCCGTCGCCCCCGGTCATCGGTGCCATATCGTCGTGTCGTGAGTACGCTGGCGGCCCAGGACGCGACGATGTACTGGCTGTCCAGTCGCACTCGTAATGACCTGTTCTTACTCTATTGCTTCGATGATTCCGGGCGTCCGAGCGCGGAACTGTGCGAGTTCGTGGCGCGCCGCAGTGCGCGCATTGCCGATCTGCGCGTCCGGCTGCGCGAGCTGCCGGGAGATCTGGACTATCCGTCATGGGTTCGGGGCGATTTCCGTGCCGAGCAATTTGTGGAACATTTCCTTCCGGAAGCGAATTGGCCGGGTGTGTGCACAGCACTCGGCAAACTGCTCGGCACCGGTGTGGACGCGGCGGTGCGGCCGTGGCGGCTACACGTGTTCCGCGGGATCGACGGTGCGCCGCCGGGCGGGTCGGGACCGGCGATGGTCGTCGTGCTGCAGCTGTCGCATGCGCTGGCCGATGGGCGGCGCGGCGCGGTGATCGCCAGGGCGCTGTTCGCCGAATCCGATCCGGTCGAGCCGGTTGCCGCGGCGAGCGATTCGGTTGCCGGGGCGCCGGGCATTCGCCGTCGACGAATCAATACTGCGGCAATGGAATTGGCGCCGTGGGATGCCACACCAGTGCATTCGGCACTGGCGCTGTTGCGGATGCCGCTGCGCTTCGTTCGCACGGTCGTCCTGGGCTATCGGGCTTTCCGGGCACAGCGGGAGCTGGCCGAATTGACCACTGCGGGAAGGATTCCGGAGCCCGGACCCGGGTTCCCGCCGAGTCTGGTGAACCGGCCTGGCACGCGCCACGATTCAGACAGCCATCGGGTACGGATGATCGTCTGCGCCGCCGAGCGGATGCGGTTCTCGGGTCACACCGTGACCGTGGTCGTGCTGACCGCCGTCTCGATCGCGCTGGATCGCTATCTGTCGGCGCGGGATGAACCGGTGGAGCGACTCGGCGCCCAGGTGCCGATGGCGTTGTCCGGCAACCGGATTGCGGCTCGCAATAACTATCGCAGCCTCGGCATCGATCTGTTCATCGATGAGCCGGATCCACTGGTCCGCGCGGATAAGATCGCCGCAGCGCTCGCTGCTCGCCGGATCCGTGCCAACCACCCATTGCTGACCGCGCAGGACCGCGTTACCGCCGTCACTCCCGCCCCGTTGCTGCGCCGTGATGTCGATCGCTATCCGATCGATACCGTCCCCGATTCGATAGCCGGACATACCGTGGTCTCGAGCGTTCACCGCGGCCCGGCCGATCTGACCTTCGGTGGCGCACCCGTCCGGTTCACCGGCGGCTTCCCGGCGATCGGGTCGGTCATGCACCTGACCCACGGTGTGCACGGCCTCGGCGACACTGTCACCGTCTCGGTCCATGCCGCCGCCGCCGCCGTGCCGGATATCGACGCCTATACTGAGCTGTTGCGTGCCGCGTTGGACGAGGTATTCGACTGTGCGAGACAGACATCGGGCTGAGTCTGCCGTGGGACGGCGTTGAACGCCCGGCTGACCATGATCGTCCACGGACCCATCGGTGACCGCATGCGCCGCACATACCTCCGGCCACCACAGCGACGGTGCTGCGGTGGTGTCGGCCTCGGTGCGGTGATCGGATCCGAGCGGCGGTACCCGGTCAGGTCAGCGGGGCTGCGTACCGACGCCCGCCGGAATCCGGGTTCCATCCGGCCACCCCGGCGCGCACAATGGATGGGCAACCAATACCGCTCTTGAACGACGGACTATCGGGGAGCCTCGCCGCCAGCACGGTTCGAGAAAGAACCCGATCATGACCCGTTCAACCGCTTCGCCGTCGTCATGCGCGCAAGCGTGGTCGGGCCTGCTGCGACTCCCCGAAACCGGCTCGACATTCCAGCGGCTGGTCACGAAACCCTACAACTGAGTATTTCGACCAGGCATTGACCGCAGCCGGTGAGGAGCGTGCGATGTCCACCGCCAACAACATTCGAACGCCAATGGTGCTCATTCTGGGAGCCGGGTTCGCCGGGCTGGAGCTGGCTGCCTGCCTGTCCGAGTCATTGCCCGGCGAGGTCCGGGTCCTGCTCATCGACCGGAATGACGGTTTCACCTTCGGTTTCGCGAAACTGGAGATCCTGTTTCGCGACCGGACGCCGGAATCCGTACGCATCCGCTACGACGAACTCGCCCGCCCCGGGGTCGAGTTCCGGCAGGAACAGGTTGTATCGATCGATCCGGGGACCCGACGCGTGGTCACCGACGCCGCCGACTACGACCCGGATTTCCTCGTGGTCGCACTGGGTGCCGAATACGACCCGGCTGCCACACCCGGCTTCGTCGAGGACGGTCACGAGTACTACTCGATCGACGGAGCGTGTCGGCTACGCGATCGGCTGGCCCGATTCGACGGCGGAACCATTCTGATCGCGGTGTTGAGCGTGCCGTTCAAATGCCCGCCCGCACCCTACGAGGGCGCGATGCTGCTGCACGAGCTGCTGAGCCGTCGCGGCATCCGCGACCGCACCCACATGCACGTGCTCTCCCCGATGGACGCACCGATCCCCGTTTCCGCGGACACCTCCGCCGCGCTCGTCGCGGCCCTCGCACAACGCGGGATCGAATACTCTCCGGGGCGGCGGGTCCGCGCTCTCGATCCGGAGAAACATATCGCGACCACGCGCGCGGGCGATCTCGAATACGACCTGTTCATCGGCATCCCGACCCACTGTGTCCCGCCCGTGGTCGCGGCCTCCGGGCTGACCGTCGATGGCGGCGATGGCTGGATCCACGTCGATCCGCGCACGCTCGCCACGCCGTATCCGGGCGTCTATGCCGTTGGCGACTGCGCGGACGCGCCGGTGCCGCGGGCCGGTGTGTTCGCCGAGAACGCCGCCCGCACGGTCGCGGCGCACATTGTCGCGCAGCTGCACGAGACACCCGCGCCCGGAAAGTATCTCGGCCAGGGCTCCTGCTATATCGAATTCGGGGGCGGCCTCGTCGGCAAGGTCGACGCCGACTTCCTCTCCGGGCCAACGCCGGTCGCACCGTTCATCGCGCCCTCTGCCGAACTCGCCAGGGAGAAGGCCGAATTCGCCGCTACGCGAATTCGGCGCTGGTTCAAGCCTGGATAGCCCGGTTCGTGTGTGGCTGCACTTCAGAGCCTCGAACACGCGTGTCTGCCACGCCGAAGGTTCGAGGTACCTCGCTCGATGGCGGATGCCCGGACATGCCTCGCCCGGCGACGTCACAACCTGGTCGGCATCGCCGAGCGAATTCGATTCCTATAGCGCGATATGCGGATGCGTTCGGTCAGTCACTGCCCCAGCCTTTGGGGAAGAAATTGTTCGAGCCCCAGCCTGGGGGGATGCCCCAGCCTGGCGGGAAGAAGCCCCAACCTGGCGGGAAGAGATGTTTCACGCCCCAGCCGCCGCATTTGTCGGTGTCCCAACGATCACCCTGCCAGCGATCGATGCCCCCAAGGTCGTAACTGTCGTCACAGCCATAGTCATGATCAGTGCGCACTACACCGGGTGTGGGCGCCGGTGCCGCCATGGCGGGCACTGACACCATCGGAATCGTCATCGCGGCCCCGGCCAGCGCGACCGTCGCGAGCCGCCGACCGGTATCGGCGGCGGTCTTTTTGGTAATCATCGTGCCTTCTTCCGGCGAGTTCATCGCACGGGTCCGACTCGCCGATTCGTCGAGCTGTCCATCCCCCGACGCATCTGATCCTAGGCGCGTGGCGCCGGTCGCCACCAGCGTCCCGACAGCCTGAACTCACCCGAAATGCGCGCGAACCGCCGCGCCGAGTCGATGCTCCGGTTGCCGCCGCGCTGACCCAAGGGTCTCCTGCGGATCCCCTCGGTCACTGCACGAACATTTGAGTGTCAGCCAAATCCCTTGAATTTCAGGCTGTTTCGGCGCATCTGACGATTCAATTGTTACGTGTTGACGTCGTCAACACCGATCCCGAGTCGATCGTCCGCGCCCGACGCGCTGAGGTACTGGCCGAGAGTATGGCGATGGCCATGGCGAGAGTCCAGACATCCAGCGCGAACGCCGCGACACGTTCCTGGCCACCCATTCCGATTCCCGTGTCGACCTGACCGAAGAACAGCAACGCCCCCGCCACCGCGGCGGCGGCTATGGCGAGGGTAATGGGCCGCAGTCTGCCGAACTGAGAATCCCGGCGGACGAATCCGGCACAGCAGAGGCCAATATTTCCCAGTCCCATGATGAGTAGCGCGCCCAGTAGATGAAGGTTCTCGTCGACGTCCGCGGGAACAAAGCCGACCAAGACCCATCCGGCCGCATTGATGGCAAAGAGAATTCGAGCACCCACCGATATCCGGCCGCGGCCCCAGCAGGCACCGGTCAGCAGCGTACCGGCGAGCAGCAATACACCATGGAGGACGAAAGAGGCGTTCATCGCGTCGTGCAACGGTGAGCACACATATCGAGGTCGAGAGGGATCCGCGATCTGGCAGTAGACGTTGCCGAGATCGCTGATGTTGTTGTCCGCCCAGCTGTACGGCGTGCGCCAGCCGGATTGCACGATCAGTTGGACGACGAGGAACTGCACGGCGGCGACGATCCAGGTGACCGCACCGACTCGTACTGCCACGGAGGTGCGGATTTCGGAGTGAGCCGCGGGTTTGGATTTCACGATTTCCTTCCTGGCCCCGAATCGAGCCGGTTTTCTTTTCGTGAACGTTCGCAGTTGAGAGGGTCCCTGCACATCGCTGCGAATGGGGAAATCGGAATCCCCGCGTAGCGGGAGTCGGTGCTGGCTCTTTCGGGGGAGGTGTGCCGAACGGCTCGCCGGTAGGGTCCGGACGGTGAGTGCGGTGATTCGTTCGCTTTTCGGCAGAGTCATGTACCGGGGTTGGCTATACGCGGCTATCGGCGCTGTCGTAAGCCTGCCTCCGATGGTCTCGGCCGTCATCGCGGCGTCGCCGAAATGGCCGGTGGCGCTGCGGGTCGTGGGATTCACTGTCGCGCTGTGCGCGGTAGTCGTGATGATGGGCGCTCCGCGGCGGGTGCGTCGGGGGTGCGTCGGACTGGCCAACCAGCTGCTGGGTACCGATCTGTCAGTCCCGCTGGAATCACCGATGTCCCCCTGGGGTGATCGGCTCCGGACATCGGCGTACCTGGCCGCACACATGGCGATCGGTGCGCTGGTGACCGTGGCGACCTGGTTGTCGGTGTTCGCGGCCGTGGTGTACGTCGCGGTCTGGTCGAGTGGTGGCGGTCCGGTGGCGAGCTTCGGATGGACCATCGACGTGCGGAATGGGTGGCAGGGCCTGTGGACGCTGCTCGTATCCGCCGGATGTCTGACGGTCGCGGCTTGCGTCGCCGTCGGCGGCGCACTGGTTATGCGCTCGCTCGCCCAATTCCTGCTCGGCATAACGGCCGCCGAGCGGCTCGCCTCCATGGAGGAGCAGTTGGATCGGCTGGCCCAGCGCAACCGTTTGGCCCAGGAGCTGCACGACTCGATCGGGCACACCTTGACGGCCTCGACCATCCAGGCCGCTGTCGCCGGGGAACTGATGGACAGCGATCCGCAGGCGGCCCGACGCGCGCTCAGCAGCATCGAGGAGACGTCCCGCGCGGCGATGGACGATCTCGACCATGTGCTCGGCGTGCTGCGGGAAGGGAGGTCGCCCACCGCGCCGCAGCACACGCTCGCCGACCTCGGGCCCTTGACGGAGCGGGTCCGGCAGGCCGGCGCCGGGCTGCGTGTGGTGACGTCGGGAGACCTCACCCAGGTCCAGGCCACCGTGTCGCGAGAGGCTTACCGGATCATTCAGGAGGGCCTGACCAACGCCTTGCGGCACAGCGAAATGACCGAGATCAGCCTGCGGGTAGCAGTGCAGGACGGCTGCCTGGAGGTGGAGCTCATCAACCCGCTCGATGCCAACACGCCCTTCCGCCCGGACCGGGAGCAGGGACACGGGCTGACCGGGATCGCCGAACGGGTGCGGCTGCTGCGTGGCGAGGTGTCCGCTGGGCGTGCGGGAGAGCGGGGCACGCATTGGCGGCTGATCGTACGGATACCGCTACGGTCGGTGCCATGAACGCGAGCGGTGGCCCTGACCCGGGCCCGCGGGTCACCGTCCTCATCGTGGACGACGAGGAGCTCAGCCGCACCGGCCTGCGGGCGTTACTCTCGGCCAAACCCGACCTGGACGTCGTCGGCGAGGCAGCGGACGGCGCCGATGTGCTTCCCATGGTCGAGCGGCTCCGCCCCGACGTCGTCCTGATGGACGTGCGGATGCCGGTTGTGGACGGCATCGAGGCGACCCGGCGGCTGCGGTCCGCGCTGCCCGACCCGCCGAAGGTCATCGTGATCACCACCTTCGAGAACGACGAACACGTCTATGACGCCCTGCGGGTCGGCGCCAGTGGGTTTATCCGAAAGCGAGCCCCCGTACAGCAGATCGCGCACGCCATCCGGCTGGTGGCCACGGGCGACTCCGTGCTCTTCCCGGATGCCGTTCGCCGCTTGGCGGCGGGCAGGCCGGTACGTCGGCATGCCGCCACCGGTAGAGCGACCGCGCTGACCGGCCGCGAGACCGAGACGCTGCGGCTCATGGCGAAGGGGCAGTCCAATCCAGAAGTCGCCGAACAACTGCAGGTGAGCCTGGAGACTGTGAAAACGCACGTGGGCAATGTGCTGGCCAAGCTGGGCGCGAGCAATCGCACCCAGGCCGTCGTCTTCGCCTACGAAGCGGGTCTGGTGAGCTTGGGGGCAGACGACGACTAGTGACGAGGTATCGGTATCTCCGATACCTCGGCCCCTTTGACTTGTCACGAACCGACAGGCCAAAGGGGCCGCGTGCCGCAGCCGATATAGCCACGGGTCCATTTCAGGCGGTATCGCGACCTGTTCGACAAAGTGGAACGTCTGTCAATCGGTCACGGATTGGACTGTGGCGTCCTCAGCTGGGCCGAGGGCTCGTGGGGGTGCGGTGAGGGCCTGCATTGCGCCGAGACCTGCGCCGATTCCCGCGCCGATGGCGGCGAGCGGTGCCGCCATGATGGCCGCGCCGTATGCGGCGCCGATGGGCCCCCCGGCGAGACCGATCGGTGCGAACGGCACGCCGATCACCAGCCCGAGTGCACCGCCGACACCCGCGCCGATCAGTGCGAACGGGCTCGCCACCGTTGCGCCTGCGGCAGCACCGAGCGCCGCGGAGCCGACGGTCTGACTCGCAATACGATCGGAGCGAGTGCGTTCCATACCAACCGAGTCGAAGAACGTTGCGAGATCGGCCTCGGTGACCGCCGCGGCGTCGTTGAGTTGGATGGCGGGCTCCCGTGGCAGCCAATCCGGCGCCTCGACCTGCACGTTCCCGAAACGCAACATGCCGGGCGGCGGCGCGATCGGCGGCACCGGCTCGACCGGGACCGGACCGTGCAGGAACTCGACCGGCGACAGATACTCGCTTTTCGGTACCGGCCGCGCCCACTGCAGTGAACTGCGCGTGTCGTCCGGGATTCGCGTTCCCCGGTACGGGCGCACATTCGGCGCTTGGGCGGAGGGCCAGTCCCGGGACTGTTTCGGCTGCTCTGCCTGCACGGCGGGGGTCCCCTCGCCGGCATCCGTGTCGTCGGCCACGAAGGCAACATCGCCGCCGTGCTCGGTCTGGCTCACCGGAACGTACCGGCCGGGCTCGGCATTGGCGGTACCGCTGCTACCCACCAGAGTGAGCACAACGGGAACCGCTCCAGCCACCACCATCGACCCCACCTTCTGCTGACGCAAACTGACTTTCCTGTGCTTGCCTGTGCCCATCTATTACCTTTCACAGTGCAGAGACCTTGTTGATTCGCATTCGGATCACGGGGCGTCTTGGATGGTCGAGCATGCCGTTACAGGTTCGAACCTGGGCCATCACCAGGAGTTTTCGGCTGTCGAGCACCCTGGATCGCGGGTGAATATGCCCACCATCAACCAGCTGCGCCGCAACAGGGCACATGACTCGGTCGGACTTGCCGAGCAGTCGGCGCTGGATCCCGGGGGTGTCGCATGTCTTTGGTCGAGCGGCAGCACGGTTTCGGTGGCTTTACCGACCTGCAGGCTCTAGACGATGCCGTGACCGATGCACGTTGCCCGTCAACAAAAACAGCAGGTCAGGGCAGTGAATACTGCCCTGACCTGCTGTTTGTGGCGGAGGATAGGGGATTTGAACCCCTGAGGGCGTTAACCCAACCCGCGTTCCAGGCGAGCGCCATAGGCCACTAGGCGAATCCTCCGTGCAGCAGCATACCGGGTGCACCCGGCCGGTCACCAAATTGGGGCTGGTGGAGGCGAGAAGTCCCAGTTCGGTCCCGTTTCGACGCGGTACGGTCCACCCCGGTGGTGATCGTTGTCGGATCTGCCCGCTACACTTGCGAACGGATCCCGCGCGGCGCGCATCCTGTGAACTCCCCCAGGGCCGGAAGGCAGTAAGGGTCAACGGGCTCTGCCGGGTGCGCGGGGTCCCCTATATTCACTCCAATTCGGAGCAACCGCCGGGTAACGTGAACACGGTCCGCCGGACGTCCAACGCGCTCGGCCGGATCAGCCGTCCGACCGCGGCACATCGGTTCGGACGTCAATCGCCCCTTAGCTGCTTCGAAAGGCTGCCCAGGATGCCCCGGCAAACGCAGATCGGTTTGATGAGCAATCCGGAGCTCGTGTCCGAACACGAGATCCAGACCGCGAATTACGCGAGGCTCGAGACCGAGAAGCTCACGCTGGACCTCACCCGGGGAAAACCTTCGCCGGAACAACTCGACCTCTCCGCGGAACTGCTCTCGCTGCCCGGTGCGGGCGATTTCAAGGACGGCACCGGCACCGACTGCCGCAACTACGGTGGACTGCACGGTCTCCCGGAGCTGCGCGCGATCTTCGGTGAGCTGCTCGGCATTCCGGTCGAGAACCTGATCGCGGGCAATAACGCCAGCCTCGAGCTGATGCACGATGTGATCAGCTACGCACTGCTGTACGGCACCCCGGATTCCGAGCGGCGCTGGGTGGCCGAGCCCACCTTGAAGTTCCTGTGCCCCAGTCCGGGCTATGACCGGCACTTCGCCATTACCGAGGCGCTCGGCTTCGAGATGATTCCGATTCCGATCCGTCACGACGGTCCGGATGTGCACGCCATTGCCCAGCTGGTGGCGAACGATCCACAGATCAAGGGACTGTGGGCGGTGCCGAACTACTCCAACCCGACCGGTGTCGTCTTCTCCGAAGACATTGTCCGGGAACTGGTTTCGATGCCGACCGCAGCGCCGGACTTCCGGCTGATCTGGGACAACGCCTATGCGGTGCACCCGCTGACCGATACCGCCGCGCCGGTTCTCGATGTGCTGGGCATGGCGGCCGCCGCCGGAAACCCCAACCGGCCCATTGTCTTCGCGTCCACCTCGAAGATCACCTTCGCTGGCGCGGGCGTCAGTTTCCTCGGCGCGTCCACGCCGAACCTGAACTGGTACCTCGGTCATGCTGCGAAGAAGAGCATCGGCCCGGACAAGATCAACCAACTGCGCCACCTGCGTTTCTTCAAGAACGCCGATGGCGTGCGCGCGCATATGCAGAAGCACCGCGCCATCCTGGAGCCGAAATTCGCACTGGTGCTCAAGATTCTGGAGGACCGGCTCGGCGCGTCCAAGGTGGCGTCCTGGACCGAGCCGAAGGGCGGCTACTTCATCAGCCTCGATGTGCTGGAAGGCACCGCGGCCCGGGTGATCGCGCTGGCCAAGGACGCCGGAATCGCGCTCACCGCGGCGGGTTCGGCCTTCCCATACCGGAATGATCCGGAGGACAAGAACATTCGCATCGCCCCCAGCTTCCCGCAGCTGCCGGAACTGGAGAAGGCGATGGACGGTCTGGCCACCTGTGTGCTCTTGGCGGCCACCGAGAAACTGCTCGGAAACTAGTCGAAGAATGCGGTGGGCGCGTACCGAATCGGTACGCGCCCACCGCATTCTGAACCCGGTCAGGTGCGCCCGGACTACCTCATTCGACGGCCACGATTCAGCGGGGCTTATGGGCCAGGACGGCGAACATGGTGACCGATAGGTGGATATCACCGCTCGCGGCACCGCGCTCCAGATCCGCGATCAACTGATCGCGCTGCGCCTCGGTGATGGATCCGCGCGCCACCGCCATGGCCGAGATCCGGTTGACCAGCGAGCCAGTGCCGACCGTCCGATCCTGTACCAAGGCGTGCGAGCCGATCTCATCGATCACCAGGCCCGCTTTGGTCAGCAGTCCGGGCAGGCGGCGGCCGGAGAACGGGTTGGTGGTCGCGTCGATCAGCGTGTCGATGACCTCGCGAACCACCCGGCGGTCGCCCGGGTGCACGATCGCGGTGCCCCAGTCGCTGTCCATCACCACAACGCGACCACCGGGCTTCAGCACCCGCGCGATCTCATTGGCCGCGCGATTGGGCGCGGTCAGATGCTGGAACACCCGCTCGCAGAGTGCGGCGT
The DNA here is from genome assembly GCF_053602975.1 of Nocardia sp. NPDC004278. Taxonomy (NCBI): domain Bacteria; kingdom Bacillati; phylum Actinomycetota; class Actinomycetes; order Mycobacteriales; family Nocardiaceae; genus Nocardia; species Nocardia sp. NPDC004278. The sequence continues at coordinate 128,233 of NZ_JBSGEQ010000006.1, read as the reverse complement.
CGAAGGTGTCCGCGCCGAACGGCAGTCCGTAGGCGTCGCCGGAAAGGAATTTGGCCGTCGACCCGGCCTGTTCGGCCCGGCGTTGGGCGGAGGCGAGCAGCTGCGGATCGGGTTCGACGCCGATCGCCGTGCCGGTGGGGCCGACCGCGTCCGCGAACGCCATGACCTCCGAACCGGTGCCCGATCCGATTTCGACCGCACTTTCGCCGGGTTGCAGCGCCAATGCTTCATGTGCCCACGTGCGCAGCCGCCGAATTCCGGGCAGCGCGGCTTGTAGATCGCGCACGTCCACCAATTGATCCTGGCCCGCGCTGTCGAAGCGATCCGGGCGCAACCCCTGCATATCCATGGGCCCGATTCCGTCTCTAGGTATTGCCGTCGTCTGAGGCATGCGCAGAGCCTACTTGGGGGCTGAGCACCCCGCACGGTAGGTCTGTGAGCTCTATCACGATTAGGTCATACCACCCATCCGGGTGGGATGGACCACGTGACCGACCTTTTTCCGGTGACCTGTCAGCAGTCGTCAGCAGCGTCGAGTGAGATGATCGGGAGGCCGACCTTTTCGAGCGACCCGCAAGCAGTCGCCAGCGCTGCACCGGCGAAAGGAAGTCCCGTGGCCAAAGCGAAGTCCGCGACTGTCAAGCTGTGCCTCGCGCAGGAACCCGAGGCCGACAAACTCCTTTCCGAGGATCCCTTCGCACTGCTGACGGGCATGCTGCTGGATCAGCAGTTCCCGCTCGAACATGCCTTCCGCGGGCCGAAGAAAATCGCGGACCGGATGGACGGCTTCGATATCCAGCGGATCGCCGACGCCGATGCCGACGCCTTCGAGGAACTGTGCGCCACGCCGCCCGCCATCCACCGCTACGGCCGGTCCATGGCCCGCCGGACCCAGGAGCTCGCTCGGTACGTGGTCGAGAACTACGACGGCAAGACCGAACGGATCTGGACGCAGGGCGATCCGGACGGCAAAGAAGTACTGCGCCGACTGAAGGACCTCCCCGGCTATGGCGATCAGAAGGCCAGGATCTTCCTCGCCCTGCTCGGCAAGCAGCTCGGCATGCGGCCGACAGGCTGGGAAGCGGCGGCAGGTGCCTACTCCGAGCAGGGTTCGCGTCGCTCCGCCGCCGATATCGTCGACGGCGAATCGCTGCTGGAAGTGCGGGCATTCAAGAAGCAGATGAAGGCCGCCGCCAAGAAGTCCTGAGGTCGCTCCGGATTTGCCCTATTGGAATCTGCGTGCATTTTTCCCTCGTGCCCGATTGATTTCTCACCGATGCTTTTCCCTCGATAGCAACACCTAGATGAGGGAATGCAGTACATGAGGATGAGGAAGCTCGCCGTCGTCGCGGCGCTGGTGACCGTGGCGACCGGAGTGGCCGCGGGTACCTCCGGCGCCGCCCCGGACGCGTCCGAAAGCGATAATGGCGCAATCAATTTCACTGCCGAGGCGGTCAACGATTCATCGATCATCAAGACCGACGCGGGTTCGCTGGTGGTCGAGGATGGTGTCTTCAAAATCAAGGCGGCCGATGGCGCCGTGCTAGCGGGGACCCCGCTGAAGTTCAGCATCGAAGATTTCGAATTCCCGATCGCCGCACAGATTTCCGATCGCACCGCGACTTTGACCCCGCAGATCGATCGCGAGCACGCGGTCTACAAGCCGGTGGCGCTGCCTTACGAGGACCAGGCGCCATGGAAGACCCCGTACGACCGTGAGGTCGCGGCCTGGACCCGGCTGACGAGCACCATTTCGGCGGCCGCCACGATCGGCACGCTGGTCGGTGGTCTCGCGGGCGGTGCGGCCGGCTGCGTGCTCGGTGGTATTGCCGGTGCGACGGTCGCCTCGGCCACCATCGTCGGCCTGTTCGGTCCGTTCATTCCGGCCGCCGCCATCGGCTGCCTCGGCGGCATCATTGCCGTCGGTGCGCTGGGCACCCTGGCCGGTCAGATCTTCGTGACGGCTCCGGTCGCGATCGGTGCGGCAATCCAGTACTTCACCACGGTCAATTCCCCATTCTCGGGTAAATGATCTGACCTGGGGAAATAGGTAGATTTGTGGCCCTGACCGGCGACTATTCCAGCTGTGTGATAGTCGTCACGCCTCGGCCTCGGTGTCAGTGAGTGTATCTCGCTGGCACCGGGGCCATCGTCGTGTCCCGGGCACGTAGATTTCGATGGCAAGCCCCGTAGGGGCGCGGCAGCACTGGGCGACCAGAGATGACTCCGCAGCGCGAATCAATCATGGTCGCAGCGACGGCGGGGCGTGCTCGGGTGAAGGGGTGAGCGAGGTAGAGATAGGCAGCGGTCTCACGGGTTGATCGCTGTGGCGTTCATCGTCGTTGCGAGTGGCGAACAACGCTAGGCCGATGCCGATCAACGCTACCGCGACGATGACCGCGATCTTCCCTCGTAACGTGCGGAGGTGCTGCCGGATCGTCAGCGGATCGTGTGTCACTGTGCCCCCTGTGAGGCGTAGATGGTCTAGCGGTCGAATCGCTGGGTGCCGGTTCGCCGTTACTGTCGCTGAGGTACTCCGGCGTGAGGGTGGTGTTGTGGTGGTTCGGTCCCCCATCCTGGTTCTGCGCCGGGGTGCCCGCCCGGGAGCGGAGCGGGAGGGCGGGTGCACCGGGCGGCGCGCGCATGCGCGCCGCTCTTGATTCTGTAGAGGGAAATTCGGCAAGTTCTGTTACTTGGGTTTCCGGCTTCTTTTCTTCTTTTTCTTTCTCTTCCGGGGGCTCCCAATTTTTCTCACTCTTCTACATGAACCTATCAAGCTTGCGGCACAACAGATTTCGCGGGACTGATCGGATTCCCCGCACATCCAGCGACGCACCGCGGCAGGCACCTACGGCGCAAGGCTCCAGGATTGGGGAAGACGAATCCGGCATGACGCAGGGCCGCCACATGTGGAAACCCCGGTGTCTGAGGGGCTGACACCAGGGGTTTGGCGGTTGCCGTGTTCGTGGCGAGGGTGGGTGTACAGAAGTCCTCGTCGGGTTGTTATCAGTGGGCTGCGGCCATGACCAGATCGCGGTAGGGCAGGCCGACGACCAGGTAATCGGTTATGCCGAGTTCGGTTTCGATCTCTTCGAGGTGGATGGTTGCGGCGTCGGTGTCTGCGGCGGTGACCTCGGTTTCTACGAAGGTTCCGGCGTGGGTGACGGCGTCGATAGCGACGATGATGTCGTCGTGTTCGGGGTGCTCGTAGATGGTGCGAGCTTTCTCGACGCGAACGAGTTCGACCATGCCGATTGCGGTGAGCAGTTGGTTGGCGGCTGCTGCTTGGTCGGGACTACTGAGCGATACGTTGGTTTCGCGTTTGGCGATCACGTCGGCGTCGCTGTGGGTGGAGGCGTTTGACGGTGGCTTATAGGTGATTTCGGCGAAGCCGTCTCTCTGTCGAATGCGAAGGCACTCAACGGTTTTCATGTAGTCGACATCGGGGCGGCTGTAGTAGGTGTCGACTTCGGTGAGGTGTCCGGCCTCGCGGTAGCCGAGTTCGGTGAGCCGCTGGCGGAGGGTGCTGGGGTCGGGGAGTTCGCGTTTACGCTCAACCTCGATCAAGTGCATGGGTTGGATCATCCTCTCGTGTGGATGGCGGTGTGGACGCGGGCAAGGCTGGGTTTGGAGCAATGTTGGCGGATGGTTCCGAGTGCCTGCTGTAGGGCGTCGGAGTCGGTGACGGGGATGTTCTGGAACAACACCATCTGCTTGGCGTCGCTGAGTGGGTTGGCGAGGTTCTTGCCTAGGAACCGGTTGTAGTAGTGGCGTTCTCGGACAAAGACATCGGTGGGTTGTACCGGCATGAGAACGGATGGCATGCCGGTGTCGGTCTCGGCGGAGTGGACGGCGAAGGCCGTCAGTAGCTCGTCGGCGGTGAGGTAGGCGTAGGTCTCTCGGCCTTCGCGCTCGAGCCAGCTACTCCAGATCTGGCCGCAGTCGTTGTTGCCGCGTTCGACGGCTGCGAGGAACAGGTTCAGCGCGACATCGGTAACAGCGTCGAAGATGTCACCGTCGATCACCTGATGGTTGCCGTAGGATTCGCTGACCGCCCGGATGTTGGCGCGGTCGTTGGAAGACATCCAGGCGCTATCGGTGAATGCGAAGTGCACGCGCTTGTGACCGGTGCGGAAATCTATCCAGTCTCCCGAGAGTTGTCCGTCGAGTATCGGCGTGAATCCCAGGATTCCCGAACGCCATACGTGGTCGCGCAGGGTGATGTAGTGGCGTTGCGCCTCGCGGAACAGTCCGATCGGGGCGTGGATGACGGCGCAGACGCGGGGGTCGAGTTTCGGGGCGGCGACGATGCGGGAGTTCTGGCGGACGATGACCTCGTCGTCGTGATGGTGGTAGGGGTGGGTGCCGTGGTGGAGGTAGTGCGGCAAGAACAGGCGCAGGAACTGCAACCATGACGGGGCACTGTAGGACTGGACGGCGGGCTCGTGCAGCGATGGTGCGTCGACGGCGTACACGTCGCGGTAGACGAAGAACGCGTAGGGTTTCAGCACACTCGGGAAGGTCCGGATCATCGTGTGCAGTCCGCTGTAGGCACCGCCGTAGGAGTAGACCTCGTGCAGCAGCGCCGACGCGCTGATGACATCGACGGGTTCATTGACCAACCCCGCGATGTCTTGCGCCCACCCACGTACCAGTGCGCACGTACCGACAGTATTGAAACGGTCAATGGCCTGGGTGAGAGTGTGTGACGTTATGCCAGGTGCCTCGATGAGGGTGAGACGAACGTTGCGGGGTTCGGCCTCCAGTTGGGATGCCAGGAACGTGACGGCCGCGCCGCCACCGGGGCCGATCTCGACGACGTGCGGGTCGGCATCGGCAACCCGAGCAAGGGCACGTTGAACGAGTAGCCCCTTCTCCTGGCCGTGGTCGTTGGCAGCCACGTCGAGGTAGGTTGCCTCGGATTTCTGTTGGTGGGCAAAGGAATTCGATGTACCGATCATTGCGCACCGCTGGCCTTTGGTCGGGGAGTGTGGTCGGTTGAGGTGAGGACGGCTACGGCTTGAGATAGAGGCGTTCATTGGGCAACCTAGATAGTTCAGCGGTGTCGCCAGGGATGACTTGCACCGCATCTGGGTAGTGGTGGGCGCGGAAGTCCTGAATGAACAGGAGTGCGGCGGTGAGGCAGGCGGCGAAGTCGAACCGTGCACCATGCAGGTACACGCTCAGATGAACGTCTGGATCCTCCGGTAGCGGGGAAGTCCGTTCACTCATGACGTCTCCCGTAATCGGTCGGTGCTGGTGCAGGCCACGAACTTGGTTGGCGTGATCAGGTCGCACGCCAGAGCGATAGCGCGTACGCGGCTGTTGAAGTGGGCCATGCTGGGCGCGATGACCGCTGCTGCTCCCTTGCCGCGTGCCGTCCCGACAATGAGGGCTGTCGGCATGAACGTGTCGTCACCGATGGTGACCAGTCCAGTCAGGGCGTAGCCGCGTCGCTGCGCCAACTCGGTGATCACTCGTTCGTCCCGCAACCGGTGCGGGCCACTGACATCAAGCGATAGAACGCCAATTGCCTTGGGAGCAAAAGTATTTGAGTTCATGGCTACCGCTCCTGCCACGGCGAAGCTGGTGTGGAGTCATCGGCTATGAAGTCGTCAACGTCATTGACAACCCGAACCCCGATCCACGGACACGGCAACGGCGACAGCATGTCCGTGATGCCGTAATGGTCGCCGATCTTCCCGTCGACCAGTGGGGCCATGGTCATGCAGAACCGGGACGGACACTGTACTGACTCCAACTCCCCGGTCTTACCGTTGAAGCTCCCGATCCCACACATCGACAACTTGATCCACGGCGCGCAACCACACTCACACATAAGTCGCCCACCTCCGCACGGGCCGGTACCGGCCTGAGCTCGCCCGGATCGCGTCGACCACCGCCAGGCCGGAGGGCCGGAATGTGCAGCGGGGCGGTTCGATCCAGCGCCGGAACTGCGCGCCTTTGTCGGCTGGCGACGGCAACGCGATGGTGCCACCAGCCCGGACGACCGAGACATCGAGGCGGTACATCTCGGTGAACAGGCCCACGTCATCGGGGATGTCCGGCCTGATGAGGAACGTCCACCTGTTTCGGCGTGGATGAGATGACACCGGTCCAAGGTCCGAACCCTGTTGCTGCATATGGAATTTCACCGATTGGCCGAGGTGTGCGGGCATGGTCAATGCCCCGACATGTTCGACCTTCATCACGATTCGGCCGAGTTGAGGTGGGTCAATGTTCGCGGGCAGATCGCACACTCGCCGGTAGAAGTGGCAGCGGGACAATGGTGTGTCCCCGAATGGTATGTGCTCCATCAGTTTTCAGACCTCTGCATCGGATTGCTCAGTGCTGACTGGTTCGGTTGGCAACTCACGTAGGGCGTTGATGCACTGCTCGATCACATCGGCACGGCGGTCAACCGGCCAGGGGATAGGCGGACCAACGAACGGTGTCCGGTCCGGTAGATCTGGATTCAACATCGTGCCCCCTCAGTGCTGCGAATGTTGTAGGTAGGAATCGGAATCGGCCCCGCATCGGACGCAGGTTCAGTCTGTGACCAGGCGCACGGAGGTCGGTATATGTTTGATGCGGACAGAAAATCTGTCCGCATCCGAGGCTGCACCGAAACCGGTCCCAAACGACCAGGTCAAAGAGGATGAAGCGATGGCCCAACAACCGCGCGAGCTGGCCGCTACGGAGTCGGCGCAACAGTTCTTCGGCGCGGAACTGCGGCACTGGCGACTGTTACGGAAGATGTCGCTGAACCAACTCGGTGCTATCAGTCACGACAGTGGTTCGCTCATCGGCAAGATAGAGAAGGCTCAACGACATCCGGGACGAGATTTCGCACAGCGAATGGACGAAGCGCTGGAGACCGGCGGTGTTCTCGAACGCATGTGGGTAGACATGAATTCCCAAGCGCTACCAACGGATTCAACAATTCCGTTGGTAGCGGACGAGCCCAACGCGCCATGGGTCGGCTGCGACGTGTTCGATCCTGTGCGCGAATGGTTGGACGAGACCGTTCCGGTCTTTGCCACAGGCGAAAACCATCGGCGTGTTGGCACCGCCGATATCGAGGTCATGTGGGCGATGTGCGACGTGTTCTCCAATGCGGACCACCATCTCGGCGGAGGTTACGCACGCGCGACTCTGGCGCGGTTTCTTGATGACGTAGTCGGACCGGCGCTGCGTGGCTCTTACGACAGTCGTATCGCGTCCGAGCTGTACGCAGTCGCGGCCCGACTGTGCGACCTCAGCGGCTTCATGTGTTTTGATTCAGCTCGACAGGGGTTGGGACAAAAGTACTTTCGGCAGGCTCTGCGGCTCGCAAAGGCAAGCGGCAATGCCGCGTTGGGGGCGCATATCCTCACAGACATGTCGATGCAGGCGCACTACCTGAGCCGTACGAAGGAGGCGCTGTGGTTCGGCACGGCGGCGGTACGCGCGGCAGAGCAATCGGGTTCACCAAGCAGTACTGCTAGGTGCAATGCAGTGCTAGCGCGTGCGCATGCGTTGAATGGCGACATGACCGCTGGCGCACAAGCGATGCTCGAAGCAGAGCGGCGGTTGAACCGTGCACGTCCGGATGACGAGCCTGATTGGATTCGGTTCTTCACTGAGCGGCAGTTGTCGGCGGAATTCATGTATGTGGCGCACGATGGGCAACGTGCTGTGGATGTACAACAACGCGCACCAGTGGTTCTGGCGAACTCGGTAGGGATGGAGCGTCGGCAAGTGTTGGTAGCGGCGACGCTGGCAGCGTCGTACGTACCCGAATCCGACAAGGCCACAACGGGCCAAAGCGTGGAGGTCGAGCAAGCGTGTCGGGTGCTCCTGGACACGATGCGCGTTGCTCGCGGTCTGACCAGCGCGCGCGGTATCGAGTCGATCAACATTGTTCGTCGTCGCCTGGCACCGTACGCTGATCTGGCTATCGTTCAGCAGGTCGAAAACGAGTTTCGATCCACAGTCGCACTAGTCGGGTAGGGCTGGCATGTCGTTGAAGGAGTACGCCGCGCTATCCGCTGCCTGCCAAGTCTGCGGGCTCGATCCCACTGCGGCGGAACTGATCCACCATTCGAGCAACGCTGTCTATGTCCTGCCACGTCACGGGGCCGTTGGACGAGTAAGCGCCAACGAGGCGGACCCCGACAGGCCGCGACGGATCTACGAAGTGACCGAATGGTTGACCGCACAGCATAAATTCGGCGCGACTGCTCCGCTCCTCGGCGTCGAACCGCTGCGGGTCAACGGATACACAGTTGGATTCTGGCAGTACTACCGACAAGCGACCGACGCCCCGGAGCTGACCTCGAGGGAGCTTGGCCGTCTTCTGCGTTCGCTGCATGACTTGCCCACGCCGATGATTGCACTTCAAGAGTGGACGCCGTTGGAATCGCTGCACGGCGCGCTACTCATGGACAGTGCCGTGAGCGTCATCAGCGAGGACGAACGTGCATGGCTGCTGAGGCGAATTGACGAGGTTCGTAAGGAACTGTCCGAACTAGATTGGCCATTAGGCGTCGGACTGATTCATGGTGACGCGTGGGCAGGAAATCTTCTGTGGGACAACAGGACTAATCCAGCTCGACCGATCCTCGGAGATTGGGACTGGGTCAGCATCGGCCCGCGAGAAGTGGACTTGATACCGACATGGCATGCCGCGGTGCGGTACGGACGTGACGAGACTTGGGTTCGGAACTTCATCAAGGAGTATGGCTACGACTTGTCGGAGTGGTCTGGGTACCGGGTGCTGCTGGACATGCGTGACCTTGTTCAGGTAACTGGGCCACTCCGACGAGCGACAACTTCAGTTGAGCACGCCCATCGGTTGCGGCAACGAATCGATGACATCCGTGCTGGCAACCGGCAATCGTCGTGGAGCCATTACGTTCCCGGCAGACTTTAGGTTTGGGTTTCCTATATAGGTGCCCGAAAACCAGCCGCGTTCACGCACTTGAGTCAGTCGCTGGATTGAATGTCAAGCCGACGCGCCGTTAGCGAAATTAGTTGTTGCGGTGAGGATTTCATAGCGAGGATTCGCCGAAAGTTCGTGGCAATATGCCCAAGAAATCTTGGGTTTTTTCTTGACCTTGGTCGTTTTGCCAGGATCATTGATGTAAGGGGAAGAATCACAGACCGGCCACGATACTAGCGAAAGGATATTGGCACAGTGTGGTTATCCCCAGCGCTGGTGCGGATCGGTCGAGGGGGCCGAGATGGCGATCCCGGTCCGGGCTGGCGGCGGAGTGATCATCCCGCATCGCTGAGTTCTCGCGGTGTGTTCGCGGCCAACCTGCGAACTCCGTTGCCGTACTTGATGTTCGGCGTTCCCTGTTTCCTGGAGTGTGGCCCTGTCGTATGCGATGCCGACGACGGGGATTCCACAAAATTTGTGGGCACACAGTCTGTGGGACATCGGTTCCTCGGCGGGGATAGGTGGCGTATGAAGGATAGAGAGATGAAAGGAGTTGTGATATCGCAATGTTGACGTTCGGATAGGTCCGAGCCTGTTCGTGGCTGTCCCTCCGCTGCAACGGAGGGACAGCGTGAACGAAAACAAACTCCATCGGTATCAAACGGGTCTGCACCCCTCGCCTTTGGAGTCCCCACTTTTCATTCCTTGCAGAAACGGAGGTCTCTGCTGTGTCCAGGGTAGTGCATTCACTATCCCTTCGTCACGTCCCCGGAGTGGGTTTATATGGCGTGCGTCACATTTGGTTTGGAATGTCGTGGCCGGTGGTGACGGTGTGCCGGGGGCGGTGCGGGTGTCGTGGCCCGCCTGTTTCCGCAGCTCGCGGTATACGAGTAGTCCTCTCTGCGCGGTTGGCGTGTGCTGCCGCGTCCCGACTGCCGGTGACGTGCTGGCGGTCGTGTCATTGGGGCAAATCTGCCCCCCTTTCATGGAGTTGATTGTCATGGCTTCTGAGCCACAGAAAGACCACAGGAAAGATGCCCGGTTCGAGCAGGTGTATGAGGAATGGTTCAAGTCCGGGTTGGTCCAGATCGGGCCGGTTCGTGCTGATACCGAGTACACCGGCGACCTGAATCGTCCCGGGCCGCAGAAGTTCGATCCGGTGACCAAGTTGAAGGTCTGGAAGATCGCGGTGACCGATCCGTCCGAGCAGAAGGCCAACCGGGCCAGCTTCGACCTGCTGTTGCTGTCCGATGAGGAGCCGGTGCCGACGACACCGGAAATCGCTCCCGGGCTGCGCCCGATCGCACTGACCGGGTTGACCGTTCAGCCTCGAGTCGCTGGCAATGACCAGTACAAGTATCTCGCCTACACGGTGCGTGCGACTGGTTACGCTCCGGCTCCCGGCCCTCGGTCGGGCGGGACCGGACCGAAAAGCGCCTGACCACCGGCGCTGACATCTAACAAGGGGTGGGTCCGGCCGCCTGCGTGACCGGACCCACCCCACATAACCCTACCGATCACGTGACCGTAATCGCCTGTAGGGCAACAACATTCACACACAAAACTTCAAGAAGGTTTGATTATGGTTCGTTCGGCGGAGTATCAGAAACCCCCGTCCGGGACACCCACAGTGATGGATGATCTCGGCAACGCGGTGTTCTACACGCTGGAAATGACGGTATTGGGGTTGGCACACCTGCTGTGGTGGGCGGTGCTGTTCCCGATGATCTCGCTACCACTGGCCGGTGCGGGCGCACTGTGGTGGTGGCAAGGCTGGCCATACGCGCTTGGGGCGGCTGCATTCTCCGTCGCTGCATGGGTGTGGTGGTGGGCCTGGTGGCCGCGCTCATGGAGGCGCTGGGTGTGGGGGCGAATGACCTCCCGCTATCTGTCCTGGAAACGGTACAAGCGGCGCTGGCAGACGCTGACCGCGATACACGGGCTGACCAAGATTCTTGACAACGGCGTCCAAACCCCGAGCCTGGTGAAAATCACCATCGGTGACACCGCCGATGAACTGGTGGTCAAGCTGGTCGGCGGTCAGACCGTGGCGATGTGGGCCAAGCAGTCCGATGCGCTGCGCCACGCCTTCGGTGCGGTTGGGGTCCGGGTGCGTAACGCCGAGTCGGGGTTCGTTCGGCTTCAGGTCATCCACACCGATCGCCTGATCGACCCGATACCGCTACCTCGGATTGTCCCGAAAACCGTTGATCTGGAAGCGCTGACGATCGGGCTGACCGAACTCGGGGAACCGTGGCGGTTGCGGTTGCTGGGCAATCAAGTCCTCGTCGCGGGAAAGATGGGCTCGGGTAAAGGTTCGGTGGTGTGGTCACTGATCGCGGCGCTGGGTCCAGCCATTCGCGACGGGCGCGTCGTGTTGTGGGTCATCGACCCGAAGGGCGGAATGGAGTACGGGGCAGCTCGGGAGTGGTTCGCGCGCTTCGCCTACGACAACGGCCCCATGGCGCTGGAACTGCTGCGGGACGCGGCGGCGTTGGTGCAATCCCGGGGTGTGCTCTATATGCCTCGCGCCGAACGCAAGATCACCCCGACCGTGGCCGAACCATTGGTCGTGGTGATCATCGATGAGGCCGCGAGCCTGACCGCCTACTACAGCGACCGCAAGATCAAAGACGAGATCACGCGGTTGATGGGCATCGTGCTCACCCAATCCCGGGCGGTGGCGGTGCCGATGGTCGGAGCTCTGCAAGACCCGTCCAAAGACGTCCTCGAACTGCGCCAGCTCTACCCGTACCGGATCGGTTTGCGGATGAGTGAGCCGACACAGCCGAACATGCTGTTCGGGCCGAGCGGGCGCGATCGGGGCGCGTTGTGTGACGAGATACCGGAAACCACTCCGGGTGTGGCCTACGTCGAGCACGAAACATCGGTGGAAATCACCAGGGTTCGCGCCTATTGGGTGACCGATGACGATATCGAGTGGATCATGCGCACCTATCCACCCCTGCCACGCCACCCCGACGGCACACCCCGACTCGACGACGAACCCGAACAGCAATGAACACCCGAACTCACACAAAGACGATCAACACCCCGGTGATCAGGGGAAACAGCACATCGCGACACGATAGGTAGCCTGGTATAAGCCGCGCCGGGCAACAGTACGAAACATCCTTTGCGAGCGGCATTCTCATTCAGCGCGGGTAGCGCATCCTCAATCTTTCGATACAGCGCGGGTAGCGCATTCTCCTTTCCTCGATATTCAGCGCGGATGGCGCTCGTGACAGCCGTACCGGCGGATGTCACATCAAATTTTGAAATCTGTTCCGGCAGTGAAGTTTTCGATTCTCCACGCGGCACCAGGCCGAGTCATGCACTCAGCGTGCTGGGTCTGGTGCCGCGTCTTCAACGAACGGGACAGGTGATCTGATGACAGACAGTGTCGGTGACGACCAGCCTCACGCGAGCGACGACGAGCAATCGCCACCTCGGCGGGGTTCGTCGTTCGATGAGGTCGCGGTGGAAACCGCGAAACGGTTCGGGGTGTGTATCCGGCCGATGGTCCTGCAACGCACCGACACCATAACCGGTGCTATCTCGCATGTTCCGGTGCCGTGTGGCAACACGATGGAAGCGGTGTGTCCGGCCTGCGCGAAGAAGGCGAAGGCGTTGCGGCTGGCCCAAATTCGGGAAGGCTGGCATTTAGACCACGAGCCCGAAATCCCGCGTGCGCGACCGACGTTCGATCAGACCGGGCTCATGGCGTACCGGGCGGATCTGATCGCCGAGTGCGAACGGGTCCGCGCCGGGGAAGCCGGGCACCTGGGCGAGATTCCGGAACTGCTCGCGGACATCGCGTGGGCGGATAAACAACTGGCCGCGTTGGGGATGCGAGGCAAAACACCAGCACCCGAACCGGTCGACGCCAGCGACAACGGCACCGACGCCGACCCTGATTCAGACGACAGTGATTCGGGGCGTGCTCGCTCGACTCGTCGCCGCCCGGATGTGCCGGAGTTGCCGCGTAACCCGATCCAGAACCGCACCCTCGGGCGGGAGTACGCGGGCAAGTTCAAACCCTCGATGATGATCACACTGACCCTGGACAGCTACGGGCATGTGTATCGCGATGACGGCACCCCGATCGACCCCGACACCTACGACTACGGGCGGGCGGCGTGGGACGCGATCTGGTTTGCGCGGTTGTTCTCCCGCTGGATACAGAACCTGCGGCGTGTGGTCGGTTGGAACGTGCAGTATTTCGCCAGCGTCGAACCACAGAGGCGCGGCGCACCGCATGTGCATATCGCGATCCGCGGTGACATCCCGCACCGGATCATCCGGCAAGTCACCCAAGCCACCTACCACCAAGTGTGGTGGCCGAAACCGGAACAGATGCTCTACGACGGGGCGCGGGTGCCGCTGTGGGACCGGGAGGCCAAGACGTTCGTCGACCCGGACACGCGGGCACCGTTGCAAAGCTGGGATGCCGCGATGGAAACCACCTGGGACGATGACGAACCCGCGCATCTGGTGCGGTTCGGTACGCAGGTGCATTCCAAGGGCATCCTCGGCGGCACCGAGGAAGCCAACCGCCATATCGGCTACTTGTGCAAGTACCTCACCAAATCGGTCAGTGAGGTTCTGGAGGCGAAAACTCCTCGGCAACACGCCCATTACGACCGGCTACACCAAGCGCTGTGTCGCACACCGTGTTCGGAACGGTGCGCGGTGTGGCTTTTGTACGGGATCGTCCCCAAGGGCGCGAAGTCCAAGATGCAACCCGGGCGCTGCAAAGCACGGGCACACCGACGCGAAACACTCGGGCTGCCGGGTAACCGGGTGCTGACCTCGGAACTATGGACCGGGAAAACCCTGGGCGACCACCAGGCCGACCGCATGGAATTCGTGCGCGCGACCCTCGCGGCGGTGGGTATCGACAAACCCGCATCCGACCCGCACCACTACACCTGGTCGAAGATCGCGCCGGGAACCCGTATCCCATCGCGGGCGCATCTGCTCATGGCCGCGATCGCTCAACGTATCGCCTGGCGCGCTGAATACGACCGGGCCATGCTCCCCGCCCACTATCCACCCGGTCACGATGATGACCCCGGCGGCGGTTCGGCTGAATGCTATTCGGCAACAGGTGAATCCGATGACGCAGCAACCTAGACGGCGGCGAGAATGGTCGGCAGAGGAACTGGCTTATCTGGATCGGATACAGCAACGCCTCGCCGGACCGTTGACCGAACACCAGTTGAGCGTGTTGCGGCGGTGGTGGAACGGCGGCTACCGCACCGAACCCACCACCGCGACGACCGAACCTGTGGTTAGGCGACCAGGCGCTGAATGTCGATCGTCTCCACGCCCGGCGCACCGCCGAAACCGCGACGCTTCCCGGCCGGATGGATCGTGATCGACAGCAACGACCGGATGATGTCGCGTTTCGCCTGCAACGGGGTCAACTCGTCGTCGTCCCACTTCGCCCGCGCGTCCGGGCCAGCAATAGCGACGACGTGAGGCATCGGCATCGCCGCTTGCGCGCGGGCCTCGGCTGCCTTGATCGCCGGAAGCTTCCGGTCCTTGTACTGCTTGATCTCAGCGGGGGACAGTTCGGCCTCGATCGCTTCGGCAACCCACTTGTCATAGGCGGCGCGCAACTTCTTCGCTTCGGCAGCTGCTGCGGCGGCTTCCTCGTCGCTACGTTCGAGTGCGGCCAACAGTTCCGGGTCTTCCAACCGTCGCAAGACGGTTTCTTCGACCAGGTCATCAACCAATGCCGCGTTGCGGGCCACACAGAACCTCTCGCACTCATACACCCGCGCTTTCGCCGCCGACCCACCCGAACGCGAACGGATCTTCCCGCCGTCGCACTTGCCGCACCGGGGGATACCCGACAGCAACCAACGCGGGGCGCTACCCCGGTTGTGCGCCGACCGGGCGGGGTCGGTGTAGATCGCCACCAACCGGTCATGGTCTTCGGCAGTGATGATCGGCTCCCACACCGCCGCAACAGTTTCGGTCCTCCCGGTCGCCTTGTCGGTGTGGGCACGCAAACCCGCGATCGTCGCCGAGGTCAGCACGTTACGAACCGCGACATGATCCCAGCGAGTCATCCACGCCTTGTCACACGGGCAATAGCGGCGGTCCACCGCTTCGAGGACCTTGCGGCCCTCGGTCACCGAACACACCCGGCACGGCAACCCCATACCCGCGCTCGGCACCGGCACCGCCTGCGCGGTCAACCAACGCGCGATACTGGCGGCGGACTCCAATTCCAGTGCACGCCGGGCCATTTCACGAACCAGCGGCGCGGTCGCCTCGTCCGGTACCCGCGCTACTGCCTTGCCGCGCTGATAGACGATGCGATACCCGAACGCCTCCTTGCCGTGTGGTTTGCCATCGAGAAAGTTCTGTTTGAGCTGCTGCATCGAATCGAAACGATTCTGTTCGGGCTGATACTCGTTGTCCACCGCTTCTTGCGCCAAAATGCGCCGGTCCTGCGGATTGTTCATGTCATAGAGCTGACCGCCCGAATACCAGAACACACCGAGCTTGGCGCACATCTCGCGCAGCAACGCGAAATCCAACAGTTGGCGATTGGCTCGCGACGACGAGCGGGTAACCAGCACCCACCGCTTACCCTCCGGCGCGGGCTCGGCCAAACCCGCCACGAGGTCCTTGTAACCGGGGCGCTGCTTGACCGTATGCCGTGTCGCGCCGATATCGGTATCGGTGGTGACACGAGGGTCCTCCCAGTCGAAGCGGGCGCACTCCCCGCGCCCCCACTTCACCTGCTGCGGCACCGACAGGCCCTTGTTCTTGTCTTGGGAGTTCCGGCCATAGATCCACGGGGCCAGATCGGGAAAATCCTTGGGGTTCAACGGCATAACCCCAGCGTACGCCGCAAACCCCCCTAAATGAACTTGTCCACGATCAACCAGCCGTTCGCCCCGGCCAAGTAGGTCGAATCCGCCGGTTACGGCATCCGTGGCTCCCACCGTCGCCACGGAATCAGGCCCCGCCCAGTACCTCTCGACCGGGCGGGGCCTTCTGTGCTGTCCGGGGCCTCGTCGGTATGCCCGACAACATCACGACCAGGTCTTTTATGTACGCACACTGCGTGCGGATCAGGCGGGCCGGAGTTGGGTGCCTGCGTGGTGTTGGGGTCCACGAGGGCCGTAGTCGAGTTCGGCCCCCCTGTTGCTGCTGGCGGTGACCGGGGCGGGGGAATCGAAGGGATCCATGACCGATTCGACGAAGATCAACTGGTCATTGGGTGCGGACAGGGCGTTGTGCAGGTCCGCTGGAGTCTTCACGACGAACGACCGTGCCGTGGTGTCGGGGCGGAGCACCTTCGGCAGATCCGCGTATGCCCACGTGGCGATGTCGTTGTACGACTCGGTCTTGCCGAGGTAGCCGCGCTCGATGGTGTATCCCCCGTTGTTGATCAGGAAGATCACCGGCTTGTGGTCGTGTCGCAGGATGGTCGAGAGCTCCTGCGCGGTCAGCTGGAACGAGCCGTCGCCCACGAACAGCAGGTGGCGCCGGTCCGGTGCCGCGGTCAGGGTGCCGAGCAGGGCAGCAACGGAATAGCCGATCGAGCCCCAGTTGACCGATCCGACGAAGGTGCAGCCGGCCGGGAGTTGCAGACCGAACAGGGCGTATGACGTGCCGTTATCGACGAGCAGCACGTCGCCGGGCTGGATATATTCCTGGAGGGCCTGCCAGTACACAGCCTGTGTCAGCTCGGCAGAGCCGTCGGTGTGCACGCGTGGCGCGGCTTCCATGGGGCTCGTGGCGCGATCGGTGACATGCGGCACCGCAACGATGACGCCGCGGAGAACTTCCTCGAGCGTTACTGCCTGGTAGTTGTCATTGCCGACGTCGACCGAATGTCCCCGCAGGTGGATCGTATCGGCGGGCAGCGCGGCCGTGAAGTCGCCCGTGGTCACTTCGATCGGTCGGTAGCCGATGCAGAGCAGGCAGTCGCTGGTCTCCATCGCGTCGAGTGTGTGCTGCGCACTCGCCCTGCCGTTGTAGACACCGACGTAGTAGGGGAACGTCTCGTCGATCACCGCCTTGGCCGTGCTGCTCACCGCGACCGGAAGTTGCATCTTCGCGGCGAGTTCCATGACCTGGGCGGCGACACCGAACCGGTCCGCGTCCAGATCCACCAGAATCGCCGGTGACGTGGCAGCGGACAAGTGGCTCGCGACTGCGGCGATGCACGACACCAACCGTTCGGGGTCGCTGGACGGTTGCGCGAGCACCAGTGGCTCGGTCGGAACCTCGATATCGAGGTAGGCGATATCGGAGGGCAACTCCAGGTAGACCGGCAGCTTCTCCCGCCACGCGGTGCGGATCAGCCGGTCGATTTCGATAGCCGCGTTGCGTGGGGTCAGCCTGGCCTGGGCGGCGGTCACCTGAGCGAAAGCGCCGAGGAATCGGTCCTGGGTCCCGTCGGCCATCGTGTGGTGCATCCCCAGGCCGCGATCGATGGACCTGAGCGGAATCGACCCGCAGATACAGACCACCGGAACGTGCTCGGCGTAGCAGCCGGCGACTCCGTTGATCGCACTCATCGCGCCTACCGCGTTCGTCACGAGGAGTGCGCCCATGCCGTTCAGCCGCGCGTAGCCGTCCGCCGCATAGGAGGCGTTCAACTCGCCGCAATTGCCCACCCATTTCATGGTGCTGTGGTCTTCGAGCTGTTGGAGCAGCTCGAGGTTGTAGTCGCCGGGGACGCCGAAGAGGTGGCCGATCCCAGCCTCCGCCAGACGGCGAAGCAGAAACTCGCCGATCGTCATTCGTCGCGTTTCGCTCCTGGACATCGTGTGCTCCTCCGAATCGTCGGGTCACGCTGATATCGCTGGTCTCCGGCTGGCCGACCACCGAGCGGGAACATCGTGGTCGGTCGCGTCGGAACACGGCTTGCCTTGTGTGCAGCACGTCCGGCCCATCGGCGGAGCGTGCGGCTCGGCGTAGGCACCCGGTCGGGAGTCGAATGCCGGATACCGTGGGTGCTCTTCCCGGCAAACTTCGTAGTCACGACGTATCTCCCGTGGGTGATAGGTCGATTCGATGCTCTGGCCCGAGGATACTGACGGCGCCCCTGACTCTTGGTGCATTCGCCCGATAGATAGGAGTGCCGTTCGTTTACCGGCAGCGAAACCGCCGACACCGCCCCCTCCCGACTGTGCGAGGGCCTTCCGTGCTGTCCGAGGCCTCCCCGGTGCGCCCCGACAAGATCATGACCAGTTCTTCATGCCCGCACATTACTTGCGTTGACATTTAATGCATATGCATCTAAATTACTCGACGTGACTATGACAGCTACCGCATCCGAGACCCGGACCGCCGCATCTACCGAGCACACCCCCGGGCGTTGGGGCCCGAAGCTGTGGGCCGTGCTGTTCGTCGCCGGACTGGCGATGTTCCTCGACGCACTCGACGTCTCCATGGTCGGTGTGGCCCTCCCCTCCATCGGATCCGAACTGGGGCTGAATACCGAGAGCCTGCAGTGGATCGTCAACGGCTACATCCTCGGCTACGGCGGCCTACTGCTGCTGGGTGGACGAGCCGCCGATCTGCTCGGCCGTCGGCAGGTATTCCTCACCGCCCTGGTGGTTTTCGGACTCGCCTCACTCGCGGGCGGTCTGGTCGATGATGGTGCGCTGCTGATCGCCAGCCGCATCATCAAGGGCATCGCCGCCGCGTTCACCGCACCGGCCGCGCTGTCGATCATCACCACCACCTTCAAGGAAGGCCATGATCGCAACCGCGCGCTGTCGATCTTCACGGTCTTCGGCGCCACCGGATACGCCTCCGGTCTGATCGTCTCCGGTCTGCTCACCGGTATCGACTGGCGACTGACCTTCTACGTCCCGGTGCTGGTCGTCGCGGCCGTCGTGCTCACCGCCTACTTTGTGGTGCCGCGCAATATCGAGAGGGAGCAGGGCCGCGTCGACTTCGCGGGCGCCGCACTGCTGACCGGTGGCATGCTGGCTGCCGTCTACACCATCGTCACCGCACCCGAAAAGGGCCTCACCGCAAGCGTTGTCGCCACCGCGGTTATCGCCATCGCCCTGCTGAGCGCGTTCTTCGTGATGGAGAACAGGGTCGCCCACCCGCTGGTGCGGCTGAGCATCTTCAAGGTCAAGTCGATCGTCCGGGCCAACCTGGCCGCGCTGGCCATCTTCGGCTCCTACATCAGCTTCCAGACGATCGTGTCGCTGTACCTGCAGAACACCCTCGGATGGGAGCCGTTGAAAATGGCGCTCGCCCTGGCCCCGACGGGCATTATCGTGGCGATCCTTTCGCCGGTCGCCGGCAAGCTGATCGACCGCTACGGCACCACGCCGATGATCATCGCCTCGATGACCTCGTTCGTGATCGGCTACGTCTGGTTCATCTCCTTCGGCGGCAGCGCCGACCCGAACTATGTCCTGGACTACCTGCCCGCATTCCTGCTGCTCGGCCTCGGCTTCGCACTCGGGTTCTCCTCGGTGATGGTGCAGGCGACCGAGGGCATCGCCGACCACGAGCAGGGTTTGGCGTCGGGATTGGTGCAGACCTCGGGCCAGATCGGTGGGGCCGTCGTGCTGGCCGTGGTCACCGGTCTGATCAGCGGTGGCGCCGCCACCAGCATCGCGCAGTACCGGCCCGGACTGTACCTGGTCACCGCGGTCGCGCTGGTCGGACTGATCGCCTCGGCCACCGCACTGCTGGCCCGTCGTCAGTTGGTCGCCGAAGCGGCATGACGTAGCGAGCGAGCGGCCCGTAATCGGGCGAGCCAGTCACCCCATGGGGGTCGCCAAATGGCGACCCCCATTCGGCGTTTTCGGGCATATCGTGCGCTGGGCCACAGTATGATCGGAACATGGTGCGCGGCAAGGATTTCGATGCGAAGCACGCATTGAGCGAGGTCGCGCGCCACTGGCAGGGCTTGGTACACCGCGATTTCGGTGTTAACTTTGATCCCATGTCTTCGAGCCGTCCGACCGCATTGCGGGTCACCTATGTGACTGCCGCACTGGGTCTGCGACTGCCGTTGACCCGCGAACTGTGTTGTTCCTGCTGCAGCTGAGCCATTCTTTCGGCTCGCGCGCTGCCCAGCCGCCGCACGCGTAGGCATGTCCCGTCGTACGGGACTTCAGCAAGGAACCTTCATATGTCTCTCCCCACCCTTGACCGATCCGCCGCCAGGGTCGTCACCGGTCGTGTCCGTGTTCAGCGTCCCGTCATCGCGCCGGAACTCCGCATCGCCGACAATCCGGCGGCGGCCGTGCTGCGCGCCGCGACCGGCGGCCCGATTTCCCGCGACAATGCCGCGCGCACAACGGGTTTGAGCATCGCGACGGTCAACCGTCAGGTGTCGGCACTGTTGGCCGCCGGACTGTTGCGCGAGCGTCCCGACCTGACCGCGTCGGGCGCGGTCGGACGTCCGCGAGTTCCGTTCGAAATCGACCACGAGGCCTATTTGACCCTCGGCATCCATATTGGCGCCGCGGTCACCAAGATCGTCGCAGCCGACCTGCGCGGACGCATTCTGGGCGGGCTGGCGATCGCGACCCCGCAGACCGGTCAGGACTTCGCGACCATGACCGTCGCGCGCAGCGCAAAGGCGTTCTTGCAGCGCTGGCATCGGCGCAAACCGCTGTGGGCCGGAGTGGCGATCGGTGGGCGGGTCGATCCGCTGACCGGTGTCGTCGACCATCCCAAACTGGCCTGGCAGGGTGCGCAGGTCGGTTCGGTGCTCGGCGAGGTGCTGGAGCTGCCGGTTTCGGTGGCGCCGCACGTCGAGGCCATGGCGGCCTCGGAGCTGCTGCTGCCGACCGGCGAACCGAAGGACGCGGACCGCAGTGGCGTGCGGACCGGTGGCCCAGGTAGCAGTCTGTACTTCTACGTTCGCGAAACTGCCGGCATCGCAGTGACTTTGGACGGCCGGGTGCACACTCCCAGTAGCGGCCCCGGTTCGATCGCGCACTTGCCGACCGGCTCCGATGTCGAATGCACCTGCGGCCGACGCGGCTGCTTGGAGGTGACCGTCGGCGACCGCTCGCTGCACGCCAGAGCCGTTGGGCGCGGGATCATTCCGGCGCACAAGGGCACCGGCGGCAGCACCATCGCCGACCTGTACCGCGCCGCCGAGTCGGGCGCGGCGGATGCGCGGGAACTGCTCGCCGAGCGCGCGACCATCCTCGGACACACCGTCGCGATGGTCCGCGACATGCTCAACCCGGACCGCGTTATTCTCGGCGGCCAGGCCTTCACCGGCTACCGACCCGCCGTCGCCCACGTGGCCCGCGCCTTTGCCCAGTCGTCCCAACTCCCACCCACCGATATCCGCATCAGCGGATTTGGCGGCAAGGTCCAGGAATTCGCGGCCGTAGTAACCTCCCTCAGCGTCCTCTACGCCGACCCGCTCTCAGCGATCCGGCGTACCGCACTGAGCGACTGACAGTTCTGTAGCGGGTCTTCTCGCCTATTTCAGGGGGTAGGCGAGAAGACCTGTCAGAAATGGCGACATGTAGTGAAGGCCGCTCGGAACGGGCATATGTAGGTCCGGTGTTGAACGGGGCATGCTGGCCGCGGTCGAGTGCGCCGACGACGCGCCAGCCGATGCCGGCGGCGGTCACCGTCACCGGCACAATGCCGAGCAGAGCGAGAACCGTTGCGCGAATGTCTTGTTCAGATCGACGGTCGGCAGTTCTGAGTCCATCGCATTCTTCCATCCAGACGCTACACGGGCCGCCGGGAGCAAATGCAATCACACTCGCGCGAGCCGTCCGCCTTTGCTGTGGCTGGCGGACGATGAAATGGCTTGGCGCGTCGGATGTTCAGCGCCCGCCCGCGAACAGTCCTTCGAGTGCGGTGATGAAATAGGGGAAGTGGCCTGCGAAGCGCTGGAGGTTGCGGTCGCGCTCGAAGCTGCCGAACCAGTAGAGGCCGGGTTGGGAGTCGGCAGCCGGGTTCAGCTCGCGGAAGGCGCGGATCCAGTTGTCGGCGCGGCCGCCGATCACCATGAACGGCAGTGCCCTGGAGAAGACCAATTCCTGGTCGGCGGGCGGGATCTGGTCGCGGCTGGTCGCATCGAGGCCGCGCTGCAGTGCGCGGATCTGGCCGACGAGTTCGCGGCCCTGGGCCGTGCGGACCGGTAGGAATCGCGGCAGCAGTGCGGTCGCGACGCCACCGAGCAGGATGGCAATGCCGACCAGTGCGCTGCCCGAGATGAGTGCCAGGGCAATGGTCGCCGCGATACCGCCGACGATCAGTGCCCCACCCAATAGGACCGGCAAACCGATGTGGGCCCGATCGATGAAGGCGCCGCGCTCGACCGCATCGGCGCGCATGGCGGCGCGCACCGGCTGGGCCTGCACGCGGCCGGGTGCGCGCAGTTCGCCGACGGTCACCGAATTGGTGCCCTCCGGCAGTAGCGCTCGGTAGACCGTCTTCTCGTAATCGCGCAATTGATCATCGGGTGCGTTCACCCGGTCGATGCGCCAATCGTTGTCGCCGACAGGCGTGATCCAGAGGTATCTGCGCACCGCGAGGTCGATCACCGTCGCCGCGATATCGCTGGGATCGACATGTTCGTCGAGCAATACGCCCGCCTCGCCGGGCAGAATGCCGTCGGGAGAGGTGAACTGCACCTGATTGCCATTGCGCAGCAGCGGGTCGATCGTCTCGGATCCCGCTGTGGCGGCGGCGTTTTCGCGCCGGGCCTTGAGCACGTAGGCTGCCAATCCGGCCAGCGCGAGCAGCAGTACCCCGAACGCGACCAGCACCGGAGTCGTGAAGGAGAACGCACCCGCTTCGCTGTTGTCGCGGACATCGGCATTGGTGGGCACCGTGCCGGGCGGTAGTTGCAGGGTCAGGTCGATATTGTCGCCCTTGTGCAGGTCGCTCTGCTGCCAGTAGAGCACTCCGTCCGCCTCGATCTGCAGATCGGAGCACTTCCGCAGATTGCCGGGCGGGCCGAGTTTGCAGTCCACCACGCCCATTTCGTAGCTCGGGCTGATCAGCGAGGCATCGATCGAGGCGACATCGGCATTGATCGTGCCGAGCCAGCGGAAGACCTGGCTGCCCGGCGCGTCACTGACGGTGTTGTGGATCGCGTAGGTGAAGGTCGATTCGCCGGGCTTGGCATCGATGGTGAACAGATCGTTCGCGACCGTCGCGGTGCCCGCGCCGCTGGTATCGACATCGGTGACCTTGAAGACGCGTTCCACGTCCTGGCCGACCTTGAGCCGCAGCGGCAGCGTCATCTTGAACTCGCCTGCTGCGGGCACGACCACCTTTTCGGTGACCTCGAGCACGCCGTCCCGGCTCAGCTTCAGATCGGCGACGATATTCACGCCATCGGTTGCGGGCTCCGTGTGAGCAACCGGTGCGGCCGCCAGCATTCCCGCAGTGGCGAGAAGTAGCGCGCTCGCGGCGCCCCCCCGAAAAGTCAGCA
Organism: Nocardia sp. NPDC004278; assembly: GCF_053602975.1. NCBI lineage: Bacteria > Bacillati > Actinomycetota > Actinomycetes > Mycobacteriales > Nocardiaceae > Nocardia > Nocardia sp. NPDC004278. Next base: position 104,885 of record NZ_JBSGEQ010000006.1, on the reverse strand, counting down.
TGGCTGCCTACTCTAGACAAGTTGCTATTCTGCGTCAGCAGCCCGGCGCGAGCGACGAGCCCGCAGGCGGCAGCGCACAAATAAATACAGTCGGCCGCAGGCCGCCCGTTGAGGGTGGCGGTGGGTGACGGGCGGGCCCACGAACGGACCTGGGCGCGCCGCAAGGCCAAGACTGTCGGCGATGATTGAGACGAGGGGGTACGGGGGAGTGACACAGCCGCCGTACGGTTATGGACCGGTTCCGCCTGGCGGGCAATCGGTTCCGCCGCGTCCAGGGCCGGGTTCGCCATATGGCCAGCCGGGCTATCGTCCTGCGCCCGCTCAGCCGGGTTACGGCCAGCAGCCCGGATATGGCCAGCAGCCAGGGTATTCGCCCCGGTACGGCCAGCAGCCGGGCTACGGTCCGCAGGGCTATGGCCAGCAGCCCGGTTATCCGGCAACCGGATACGGACAGCGCGCGCCGATGCCGCCCCCGACGCCCTACGGTCCGCCGGGACGTCCGCCGCAGCGGCGCAAGGGCGGTAGCGGCTGGGTGGCCCTGCTGCTGATCGTCGTCTTCGTGGTGGCGGGCGGACTGGTGCGCATTGCGATCACGCACGACAAGGTCAGCAATACCGCATCGGGTCCCGGCCCGAGCATGACCTATACCCCCGACTCCAGCGGTGGCGTATCGGAGACCGGAACCAATCCACTGCTGACCGATCCGAACACCACCTTGATTCCGGCGAAGTGCTCCTACGCGCCGTGGGGTACGCAGGTGGATACCGCGCGCAAGTTCTTCGAAACGGCGGCGAGCTGCCTGGAGTCGGCCTGGAAACCCATACTGGCGCAAAAGAATCTGCCGTTCCAATCGCCGACGTTGAATGTCAGCGCGAATACCGATGGCATCACCACGCCGTGTACCGGCTCGACGAGTAATTTCGCCGCGTTCTACTGTCCGGCGAACAAGACCATCTACATGCCGATCAGCCAGTTGCAGACCGATCTGTTCAAGGACAACTGGATCGTCTACCTGTCGGTCTTCGCCCACGAATACGGCCATCACGTACAGGCGATGGCCGGAATCCTGCGCAAGGCCAATAGCGATCGGGTCGACGCGGGTGTGCGCAGTGAGAAGGGTTTGGAGCTGTCGCGCCGAATCGAATTGCAGGCCAACTGCTTCGACGGAATGTATCTCGGCTCCTCGGCCAATGGCGGTTCGCTGACCACATCGCAGATCACCCTCTCCCGACGCGATGCGCACGGCCGCGGCGATCAGCGCGGCGATATGCGTGATCACGGCACCGCGGCCAATGGTGGGGCGTGGTTCGAGATCGGCGTGGACAAAGACCGTGCGGCACAGTGCAATACGTTCACTGCATCGGCCGGTTCGGTGTCGTGAGTAGATGACGCAGCCGCCCTACGGCTATGGTCCGCCGCCCGGACCTCAGCCGCCGCTCGGATCTCAGCAGCACGGATATCAACCCGTACTGGGTTATCAGCCACCGCCCGGATATCAACCCGCCCCCGGATATCAACCCGCCCCCGGGTATCAGCCACCGCCGGGTCCGCAGGCGGGATATGGCCCGCCACCGGGCTATCCGCCCGCCTATGGAGCACCGAATGCGGCGCCGTACGGTCCGCCGATGCCGTATCAGCGGCCCGGCTATCCGCCGCATCCGTACCCGCCGCGGCGGCGCCGTTCGGGTGCGGGGCTCAGCGCACTGCTCGGTGTGCTGACCGTCATCGTCGTGGTCGTCGGACTGTTCGTCTCATCGGCGATTTCGGCCGATAACGAGAAGAAGAGACACGGTCCGTCGGCCTACACCCCGCCGCCGCCCAGCTACACCTACACGCCGCCGACATCGGCGACGACCTCATCACCCAGCCCGACATCGCGCACCGCATCGCCGTCCACAACGGGAGCGGCAGCGCCGACCACGACGAAACCCGCTGGGCCGCAACCGGTTGCCAAGCTCGGCGAGAATCCGCTGTTCAGTGATGACAACAGCGGGCTGATCAACGTCGACTGCGACTACCCGGCCTGGGCCGCGACGACCGCCGCGGCCACCCGGTTCTTCCAGGCCGCAGCCGACTGCCTGGACAAAAAGTGGCGACCTGCCTTGCAGAGCGCGAATCTGCCGTTCTCCAGTCCGGGTCTGAGTGTGCCCGCTCGAGCGTCGGACGCGACGTCCCCGTGTACTTCGGCCAGTAGCAGCTTCGCGGCGTTCTATTGTTCGACGAACCACACGATCTACATGCCCTTGGACAAGATCCAGGTCGAGAAGTATGGCGACGACGTGGTGATCTACCTGGCAGTTTTCGCGCACGAATACGGCCATCACGTGCAGGCGCTCTCCGGAATATCGCAGCGGATGAACACCGAGCGCAATGACGCGGGCACCCGTAGTGCGCTCGGACTGGAGTTGTCGCGCCGGATGGAGCTCGAGGCGGACTGCTTTTCCGGAATGTACGTCGGCACATCGACGTACGAGGGCGTCTTCACGGTGGCGCAGTTGACGCACGCCACACAGGACCAGGTCGGGCGCGGCGACCGGCAGGGTGACGCGCGCGATCACGGCACTGGGCAGAACCAGGCCAACTGGTTCACACAGGGACACAAGTACGACAGGACATTCCAGTGCAACACTTGGAAGGCTCCCGCGGACGAGGTTTCGTAGCAACCACTTTCGAGTGGAGGTCGATATCCGAAAGGAAAACGCCTGGCTCTCGCCCTACCGAATCGGTTCGGTTCGTACCGATTCGGCGGTGACGTCAGCCAGGCGTCTTGGCGCAGTTGCTGCTCCGATCAGTGATCGCCGCCGTGCGGCTGACCGAAATGCCCCTCGCCGAAGCGGCGCGGCGAATGTCCGTGCACGCCTTCGGCATACGCGGTCTCGGCATGCAGTGCGAAGTCGATGCCCGCGGTCTCGTCGTCCTTGCTGACTCGGAATCCGAGGAACCGGTCGATGCCCTTGCCGAGTACGAAGGTAACGGTGAACGCGTAGGCCGCGACCGCCAGCACGCCGACCAGTTGCTTGCCGAGCTGTGTGAATCCGCCACCGTAGAACAGACCCTCGACGCCGCCGGTCATCACCTGATTGGCCAGCAGGCCGATCAGCAGCGTGCCGACAACGCCGCCGACGAAGTGCACGCCGACCACGTCGAGCGAATCGTCGTAGCCCGCCTTGAACTTCCAGCCCACCGCGAACGAACACACCACACCGGCCACCAGGCCGACGATGAGTGCGCCGAGGGTATTCACCGAACCGCACGACGGTGTAATCGCAACCAGTCCGGCCACCACACCGGAGGCCGCGCCGAAGGTGGTCGGCCGACCGTCGCGGATCTGCTCGACCGCGAGCCAGCCGAGCATGCCCAGACAGCCGGCCACCAAGGTGTTCAGGAATACCGCGGCCGCAATGCCATTCGCGCTCAGCGCAGATCCGGCATTGAATCCGAACCAGCCGAACCACAGCAGACCGGCGCCGAGCAGCACGAACGGCAGATTGTGCGGGCGCATCGCATCGGTCTTGAAGCCGATGCGCGGGCCGAGTACGAGCGCAAGTGCCAGCGCGGATACGCCGGAGGCGATCTCGACGACCATGCCGCCCGAGTAATCGAGCGCGCCGAAGGAGGCCAGCCAGCCGTCCGGACCCCACACCCAATGCGCGATCGGCACGTAGACCACCAGCGCCCACAGCGGGACGAAGACCATCCAGCCGGAGAATTTCGCACGGTCCGCGATCGCGCCGCTGACCAGCGCCGCGGTCAGGATGGCAAAGGTCAGCTGGAAGGTGGCGAACAGCAGTTCCGGAATCGTGCCGTGTACGGAATTCGGGTCGATGCCAGCCATACCGAAGTGGTCGAGGTTACCGATAAGCCCGCCGCCCGCATCCGCGCTGAAGGCGAGGCTGTAACCGGCGAGCAACCAGACCACGGTCACCAGTGGAATCGCGATGAAGTTCATCATCAGCATGTTGAGCACGCCGGTCGAGCGCACCATCCCGCCGTAGAAAATCGCCAGAGCAGGCGTCATCAGCAGCACCATGGCCGTGCTGACGAGCAGCCAGGCGGTGGCCGCGGGATCGATGGTTGAGGACACGGGGTAACTCCTTCCACGCGTGAATGCGTTGCGAAGAAATTACCGAATGCTCACAGCCGCCCTGAGCACCGCTAGGGCTATCTGCCCAGACAGTTCAGCGCCGCGACTTCTTGGCCAATGCCCGCAGGCCCCGGCGACCGGGCACCGGAAGGTCCTCGCGCACCGCCACCCATTCGGCCGTGGTGAGCCACCGCTGCTGGATGCGCGCGTCGGCAGTGTCGTGGAACAGCCGGCGGCCGCGATCGTCGCGCAGTTCGCGCGCGAGGGTGGACCAGCGCGGCGGGCGTTCGTATTCGGCCAGGTAGTCGTTGAGGTAGCTCGCCACGATCGTGCCGATCGTATTGACCGGCCGCAGCGAGACCCGGTTGCCGTATTTGGCGGAATAGAAGCGCCTTGCGGCGCACAGGGACCCGGGGTTTGCATTGGAGGCGATCCACCCGGCCCGCTGCGCCCGCTCGACCAACCAGAGATGTTTGACCGCGGTCGGTGCGATATCGCCGATCCGGTCCCGGATGAGCGTCATCACCGGTTCGGATTGCAGCACGTCGCGACGGGTGGGGCCGGTGCCGTGCGCGAGCCAATAGTCCTCGGCCAGGCGGGCCAGCACCCGGCCGAAGTCGTCGATGCTGCGCTGGGCCCGGCGACCGAGGCGTTCGATGCGCTCGGCCTCGCGACGCATCTCGTTTTGGGCCGTGAGGGTCCGGATCGCCGCCATGGTCGGCACCTGGCCGCGCTCCAAGAGCTCGAGGATGGCCGCGGCGGTCGACGGATCGGCGGCGGCGGTCACCGGCAGCGAATCGCGCTTGATCGCGAAGTCCTGCGGGCTGATCGCCCGGCTGAGCAGGTCGACGGCGGCATGGTCGTCGGCGAAGTCAGTGCTCGAAAGCCAGGCGGCGGCGATGTCGTCACACGACGTCACGGTGGAAATTTCCTCCGGTGGAAGCGGTGTGAATGCGGCGGAGAACGCCCTGAATCGTGGGAAGTCAGGTTGTGTCCCGGTCGGGATGAGGGACCGGCCGGGACCACCAACCTGATGAAGGTTTGGCTACCGAAGTTGCCGCTAACCACGGTAGCCAGGCAATTGCGTAGATGTCATCCCGGTTGACAGATTCGTTATCTCTGCAAATCGGCCGCAAACCAGGGCGTGAGTTCAAATAATCGACGCGAATGGCACTGCGCGAGGGCCAAAATTGCCTGTTCGTCCGTTGTTGATCTTCGATAGCTCCGGCGTTGCCGCCCTCGGCGCTGATCAGTGGGGGCTAACAAAGATTTGGGAATCTTGTGATCTGCGTCACATATCTGGCGCGAAACGCCCGGCAGTACGCCGCGCCCGGCCTGTCGGTCGGCGGGAATGGGCATTGTCGGTGGGCGCCGGTAACCTCTGGCCGTGGCTCTGTACCGGAAGTACCGACCGGCAACGTTCGCTGAAGTGGTGGGTCAGGAGCACGTCACCGACCCGCTGAGTACCGCGCTCGACACCGGTCGCATCAGTCATGCCTATCTGTTCTCCGGCCCCCGGGGCTGTGGCAAGACCTCCTCAGCGCGCATCCTCGCGCGCTCGTTGAACTGTGTGCAGGGTCCGACCTCGACACCGTGCGGCGTCTGCCCGTCGTGTGTGGCCCTCGGTCCGGGTGGTCCGGGCAATCTCGATGTGATCGAGCTGGACGCCGCCAGTCACGGCGGTGTCGACGACACCCGCGAACTGCGTGATCGGGCCTTCTACGCGCCCGCGGAGTCGCGCTATCGGGTGTTCATCGTCGATGAGGCGCATATGGTCACCACCGCGGGCTTCAACGCGTTGCTCAAGATCGTCGAGGAGCCGCCGGCCCACCTGATCTTCATCTTCGCCACCACCGAGCCGGACAAGGTGCTGCCGACCATCCGCTCGCGCACGCACCACTATCCGTTCCGGCTGCTGCCGCCCGCGACCATGCGGGGACTCCTGGGGAAGATCTGCGAGCAGGAGCATGTGTCGGTCGAAGAAGCGGTGTATCCGCTGGTGATTCGCGCAGGTGGCGGGTCGCCGCGCGATAGCTTGAGCGTGCTCGACCAGTTGCTCGCGGGCGCGGGCCCCGAGGGTGTCACCTATGCGCGGGCCGTCTCACTGCTCGGTGTCACCGATATCGCGCTGATCGACGATGCGATCGACGCGCTCGCCGCCAGCGATGGTGCCGCGCTCTTCGGCACCATCGATCGCGTCATGGAGGCGGGCCACGACCCACGCCGCTTCGCCGTCGACCTGCTGGAGCGCCTGCGCGACCTCATCCTGCTGCAGGCCGTCCCCGACGCCGCCGACCGCGGCCTGGTCTCCGGTCCCGGCGATGTCCTGGACCGCATGCGCGAACAGGCCGAACGCACCGGTCCGGCCACGTTGGCCAGGCACGCCGAACTCCTGCACGAGGGCCTCGGCGAAATGCGTGGAGCCACCGCCCCGCGGCTGCTGCTCGAAATCGTCTGCGCCCGCATGCTCCTGCCTTCGGTCTCCGACGCCGAATCGGCCACCTTGCAACGCCTGGAGCGCCTCGAGCGCGGCATTGCGACCGGCGCGATCGCGCCCAGCGCCGTCCCCGCCCCAGCCGCCGACACATCGTCTGCCTCGCCCCAGACCGCGCCTCAGTCGGCACCGCCGCGCGCGGCCAACGAGCCCCCACGCCGCCGCGGCGCGGAACTCCTCGCCGCCGCACGCCGCGAAAAGGATGCGACCCGCGCGGGCGCGAGCCCAGCGAGCGCCCCGCAGGCTGCTGCTCCGACGCAGGCTGCTGCTCCGACGCAGGCTGCTGCTCCGACGCAGGCTGCTGCTCCGACGCAGGCTGCTGCTCCGACGCAGGCTGCTGCTCCGACGCAGGC
>NZ_JBSGEQ010000006.1:0-97857 GCF_053602975.1 Nocardia sp. NPDC004278 | reverse complement strand
GGCTGCTGCTCCGGGGCCGAGTCTGCCCGCGGAGCGCGCCGCGGCCGCTGAACGGCATTCGGCCGCCGGGCTCGGTGCCGCGTCGGATGAGGTCGTCGGTGCGGACGCTGCCGTCGTGACGCAGCCTGTTGCGGAGGCTGCTGGGCAAGCTGTCGGCGAAGAACAGAGCGCCGCTGCTGGACGGCAGTCGGACCGCGAGCATGGCGACGCGGGGCCGGAGTTCGCCTTTGTGCCGGTCGATACGGCTGGACCGGAGGTGGCCGCGCCGCCGCTGGCGGCCGAGTCCGGAGACCGCGTCGTCGCCGATCCGACCGGGGGCGAGTCTGCTGGTGCGGCGGGTTCGTCGGCCGGTGCCGGACTGCTGGAATCCGAAGGGGCGCAGGCGGTTTCCGAGACAACCGCACCCGCAGGGCGCGACTATGCAGGGGCCACCGGTGCTGGCGCGGCGTCGTTGTCGGCTCAACGGTCCGACCAGGCTGACGCAGAACGGGTGGCGTCCGCGACCGGGGCATCGACGCAAGCGAGCGCGCCGACGACCGGTGCAGGTGCGGGTGGTGCTGCCGTGCCGCAAGGTGCTGCCCCACAGGGTGTCGCGGCGCAGCATGGGGGCGCGGCGGACCGGGGTGGTGCTGCGGACCGGGGTGGTGCTGCGGACCGGGGTGGTGCGGCGGACCAGGGTGGTGCGAATGCTGTTGGGGAGCAGCAGGGGGACGCGGATCTGTTGCGGGCAGTGGAGGGGGCCTGGGCGGATATTCGGGCGAAGGTTCGGGAGTTCGGGCCTACCGTGCAGGCGTTGTTGTCGGGGGCCTCGGTGGCGCGGATCGAGGGGGATGCGATCGTTTTCGCGCATCAGCACGCACCATTGGCGCAGCGGCTGTCGGATCCGCGGAATGTGGAGGCGGTGCGGTCGGCGGTGCGGGCCGTGCTCGGCAGTGATCATCCGGTGCGCTGGGAGGCCGGTGGCGCCGCGCCGCGGCCCGCCGCACCGCAGAAGACGGGCCGGGGGCGTGGCCAGACCGGGCAGCCGGCCGGGAGTGTGCCGGGACGTGAATCCGGCAACGCGACCACCCGCGGTTCGGATGCGCCCGCGCCGCCGCGATTCTCGCGACCGAGTCAGGCCAGGGCCGCCGATACCGCGACCGGCGGTGGGCAGCGACCCGCGCCGGGCGGCGAAGCCCGGCAGTTCCGCGGCGACGACGATATTCCGCCGCCCGACTACCCCGATCTACCGGATGACCCGGGTCCGATGGACTACCCGCCGATCGACGGTGTCCCGCCGCCCTCCACGCCGGAGGAGGAGCAGGAGATGTTGGCCGAATCGCAGACCCCGGTGGCGCCGGGGGATCGGCGCGACCCGGATGAGGTCGCCTTGGAGTTGCTCAAAAGTGAGCTGGGTGCCACACGACTCGATGGTTGACAACCGGCGTTCACAAGACGTTAAGTTAACCGGAGTTCGCACACAACGGTAGTATGAACGGGTGGCCGCGAACTGCGGTATCGCGACGTTCTATCGTATGCCCAGGGCTACTGGGCGGTAGGACTCGCGATTACCGCTGCTTGTCGGCTTTTGTACAGCGTTAGGACGACCGGGTTCCGGCCCGGTCGGCGAGGTCCCCCGCGGCCACGCCGCAAACGTGGTGTCGCTGCACAACGCGCTCGAACGGATGACGTTCGGACGCTGCATAGAGCGTGGATGGACGCATGTTCGCCCCCGCCGCACCCCAAGGAAGGAAATACTCCGATATGACCACAGAGGCCTACATTTACGAGGCCATCCGCACTCCACGTGGCCGCGGCAAGAAGACCGGTTCGCTGCACTCGGTGAAGCCGATTGATCTGACGGTTGGTCTGATCCAGGAGCTGCGCGTTCGCTTCCCCAACCTCGACGAGGACCGGATCTCCGACATCATCCTCGGCGTCGTGACCCCGGTCGGCGACCAGGGCATGGATATCGCCCGCACCGCGGTCACCGTGGCCGGTCTGCCGGATACCGTCGGCGGCTTCCAGATCAACCGCTTCTGCGCCTCCGGCCTCGAGGCCGTGAACCTGGCCGCGCAGAAGGTCCGCTCGGGCTTCGACGACCTGGTCATCGCCGGTGGCGTCGAGTCCATGTCCCGGGTGCCGATGGGCTCCGACGGCGGCGCCTGGGCGTTGGACCCGGCCACCAACTATGACACCTACTTTGTGCCGCAGGGTGTTTCGGCCGACCTCATTGCCACCATCGAGGGCTTCAGCCGCGACGACGTCGACGCCTACGCGGTGCGTTCGCAGGACCTCGCTGACAAGGCGTGGACCGGCGGCTACTTCACCAAGTCCGTGGTTCCGGTCAAGGACCAGAACGGCATCATCGTGCTCGACAACGACGAGCACCGCCGCGCCGGCACCACCGCCGAGGACCTGGCCAAGCTGAACCCGTCGTTCGCCGTGGTCGGTGAGATGGGCGGCTTCGACGCGGTCGCGCTGCAGAAGTACTACTTCGTCGAGAAGATCAACCACGTCCACCACGGCGGCAACAGCTCGGGCATCGTCGACGGTGCCGCGCTGGTGCTGGTCGGTTCGGAAGAGGCGGGCAAGGCCTCGGGCCTGACCCCGCGTGCCCGCATCGTCGCCACCGCCACCAGCGGCGCCGACTCCACCATCATGCTCACCGGCCCGACCCCGGCCGCGCACAAGGCGCTGGCCAAGGCCGGTCTGTCGGTCGATGACATCGACCTGTTCGAGATCAACGAGGCCTTCGCCTCGGTGGTGCTGAAGTTCCAGAAGGATCTGCAGATCCCGGACGAGAAGCTGAACGTCAACGGCGGCGCCATCGCGATGGGCCACCCGCTCGGTGCCACCGGCGCGATGATCACCGGCACCATGGTCGACGAGCTGGAGCGCCGCAACGGCCGCTACGCGCTGATCACCCTCTGCATCGGCGGCGGCATGGGCGTTGCCACCATCATCGAGCGCGTCTAACCCCAACCGACAGCTGAGAATTCAAGGAGACACAGAGCTGTGAGCGAGACCAACATGATCGGTTGGGAGCAGGATTCGGACGGCATCGTCGTTTTGACGATGGACGACCCGAACCAGGGCGCCAACACGATGAACGAGCTGTACAAGAAGTCCATGACCGCGACCGTGGACCGGCTTGAGGCCGAGAAGGACAACATCACCGGTGTGGTGCTGACCTCGGCCAAGAAGACCTTCTTCGCGGGTGGCGACCTGAAGAACATGATGAAGGTCGGCCCGGAAGACGGCCAGGCCCTCATGGAAGAGCTGGGCACCATCAAGTCGGCGCTGCGTCGGCTGGAGACCCTCGGCAAGCCGGTCGTTTCCGCCATCAACGGCGCGGCCCTCGGCGGCGGCCTGGAGATCACCCTGGCCACCCACTACCGCATCGCGGCCGACGTGCCGGGCGTGCAGCTCGGTCTGCCCGAGGTGAGCCTGGGCCTGCTGCCCGCCGGTGGCGGTGTCACCCGCACCGTGCGCATGCTCGGTCTGCAGGGCGCGCTCATGCAGGTTCTGCTGCAGGGCAATAAGTACCGCCCGGGCAAGGCCAAGGAGATCGGCCTGATCAACGAGGTCGTCGGCTCGATCGAGGAGCTGGTGCCCGCCGCCAAGGCGTGGATCAAGGCCAACCCCGAGGGCGGCGTGCAGCCGTGGGACAAGAAGGGCTTCAAGATCCCGGGCGGCACGCCGTCTACGCCCGCATTTGCAGCCAACCTCCCGGCCTTCCCGGCCAACCTGCGCAAGCAGCTCAAGGGCACCAACATGCCCGCACCGCGCGCCATTATGGCGGCCGCGGTCGAGGGTGCGCAGGTCGATATCGACAACGCGTCGCTGATCGAATCGCGCTACTTCGTCTCGCTGCTGACCGGCCCGGTCGCGAAGAACATGATCCAGGCGTTCTTCTTCGACCTGCAGTCGATCAACAACGGTGGTTCGCGGCCCAAGGATGTCCCGAAGAAGGAGATCCGCAAGGTCGGCGTGCTCGGCGCGGGCATGATGGGCGCGGGTATCGCCTACGTCTCGGCCAAGGCGGGCTACGAGGTCGTGCTCAAGGACGTCACCATCGAGGCGGCCGAGCGCGGCAAGAACTACTCCGAGAAGATCGAGGCCAAGGCGCTGTCCCGCGGTAAGACCACCGAGGACAAGTCCAAGGCGCTGCTGGACCGGATCAAGCCGACCGCGGACGCGGCCGACTTCGCCGGTGTCGACTTCGTCATCGAGGCCGTCTTCGAGAACACCGAGCTCAAGCACAAGGTGTTCCAGGAGATCGAGGACATCGTCACCCCGGACGCGCTGCTCGGCTCGAACACCTCCACCCTGCCGATCACCGGTCTCGCGACCGGTGTGAAGCGCCAGGAGGACTTCATCGGCATCCACTTCTTCTCGCCGGTCGACAAGATGCCGCTGGTGGAGATCATCAAGGGTGAGAAGACCTCGGACGAGGCGCTGGCCCGGGTGTTCGACTACACCCTCGCGATCAAGAAGACCCCGATCGTCGTCAACGACAGCCGCGGCTTCTTCACCTCGCGGGTGATCGGCACCTTCGTCAACGAGGCGATCGCCATGCTCAACGAGGGCATCGAGCCCGCGACCATCGAGCAGGCGGGTCTGCAGGCGGGCTACCCGGCCGCGCCGCTGCAGCTGTCGGACGAGCTGAACCTGACGCTGATGCAGAAGATCGCCAAGGAGACCCTCGAGGCCGCGCAGCAGGGCGACGCCACCATGGGCGTCAAGCGCCACCCGGCGCAGGATGTCATCAACTACCTGGTCGAGCAGGGTCGCCCGGGTCGCCTGGGCAAGGCCGGTTTCTACGAGTACGACGAGGATGGCAAGCGCCTCGGCCTGTGGGCGGGTCTGCGCGAGCACTTCAAGACGACCGCCGGTTTCGGTGTGCCGCTGCAGGATCTGATCGACCGCATGCTGTTCATCGAGGCGATCGAGACCCAGAAGTGCTTCGACGAGGGTGTGCTGATCACCACCGCCGACGCCAATATCGGCTCGATCTTCGGCATCGGCTTCCCGGCCTGGACCGGTGGTGTGCACCAGTTCATCGTCGGTTACCCGGGTGGCCAGGCGGCCTTCGTCGAGCGCGCCGACTACCTCGCCAAGACCTACGGCGAGCGCTTCGAGGTTCCGGCCTCGCTGCGCAAGTAGTCTCGCGGTACTTCGCAACGTGCCGTAGCGACTGCTTGCAGGTCGCTCGAAAAGGTCAGCCCGCCACCGCTTTTCGCGGTGGCGGGCTTTCGCCGTTTCGAGCGTCGATTTCGGGTGCCGTTAACCCGCGTGATCGACCTGGCCGATACCGTTGCCGATTGTGGTCAGACGTAGCCGATCCCTGCTCGTAGCGACTGTCGCGGTCGCGGGTGCCCTCGCCCCGGTCGCCACCGCCGCGCCCCGGCCGGTCGCGGGCGATGCCGCCCCGGTACGCCTGCTCGGCGAGCAGATCATTCCGTTCGACGCCGACTTCCGAGGCACCACGGTCGGTGGCCTGTCCGGCATCGACTTCCAGCCGGGTACCGGCGAATACGTGCTGATCAGTGATGACAGGTCGGAGCGGGATCCGGCGCGGTTCTACACCGCGCGATTCGGTGTGGACGACCGCGGCGTTGGTCCGGTGACGTTCACCGGTACCCACCCGCTGCGCACCTCGGGCGGCTCCCTGTACGCACCGAAGTCCTTGGATCCCGAGGAGATTCGCGTCGACCCGTGGACCGGTGACTACTTCTGGACTCAGGAAGGTGAGCGCACCGATACCGTGCTGGCCGACCCGTCGGTGCGAATCACCCACCCGGACGGCACCTTCGTCGCCGAACTCCCGATCCCGGAGAACGAGCGGATGCGCCCGAGCACCGGCCCGCGCCAGAATCTCGCCCTGGAAGGCGCGACCTTCGCGGCGGGCGGCACTCTGTTCGTAACGTCCGTGGAGGGCCCGCTGCTACAGGACGGTCCCGTCGCCACGGTGAAAGCCGCTGCCACCTCGCGGATTACGGTTCAGGCCCGCTTCGGTCCGCTGCTGGCTCAGTACGCCTACCCGATGGAGCCGGTCTTCGCGCAGTCGCAGCCCGATTCGGGCCAGGGAATGAACGGCATTGCGTCGATTCTTGCCGCCGACCCGCTCGATCCCACGAAATTCCTGGTCCTGGAACGCTCTTTCGTGGTCGGTATCGGCAATAAGATCCGCATCTACGAGGCCGATACCAATGGCGCGACCAATGTCCTTGATGCGCCGCTCGACAATGCCCGTCCGGTCGCCAAGCGTCTGTTGGTCGACCTCGCCGATCTCGGCCTGGATCCGATCGACAACATCGAGGGCATGACCTGGGGGCCTCGCCTGCCATCGGGTGCGCGAACCTTGATCCTGGTCAGCGACAACAACTTCTCCGACCAGCAGGTCACCCAGATCGTTGCGCTGGCCCTCCGCTAGGAGCGCTATCGAATCTGCGGTAGCGCTCAGCTGGGGCGCAGATCCTCGGCGGCCTGGTAGTACGCATCGGCGGCGCGGGTGAAGTAGTCGAACAGCACCTCGCGCTGTTCGGCGGAATAGCCGCCGATGATTTCGCCGATGCGGCGGCGCGCGGGGGCCAGGATCTCGTCGAGATCGGCTGGCTTGTCGATCAATTCGACAATGACCTTCCGACGGTCGCCGGGGACGGGGACGCGGCGCACATAGCCCGCGTCCTCCAGGCGATCGATGAGACGGGTGGTCGGGCCGGTGGTCAGTCCGCTGCGGGCGCCGAGTTCGCCGGGGGTCATGGCGCCGTTGAGTTCCAGGATGTTGAGCGCGTAGAGGTCTGTCGCGCCCAGGTCGACGGCTCGGGCGCCCGCCTGTCCGTGCAGCATGACCGCGCTCAGATAGCGGCGGTAGACCTCGCTCGCGTTGGGGCGCATCGGCGGTGTTGACACGGATACCTCCATCTTCTAATCTCTTCTTCAACGAAGAGGCTTCTTCAACGAAGAAAGCTCTTATAAGAAGAAATCTAACATGGAGGACCATCATGCGCGGCACCGACACCAATGCGGACACCCAGGCCATCCAGGACGTGCTCACGGAATTGATCGAGGCGTGGGGGCGCGGTGACGCCGACGCCTACGGCGCGGTCTTCACCGAAGACGCCACCTACACAAGCTTTCTCGGCACGCTCTACCGCGGTCGCGCCGATATCGCCGCCTCGCACCATGCCCTGTTCGGCAGCGTCCTGAAGGGCACCCGGCTGGCCGACGACATCGTCGACATCCGCTTCTACGGACCGGACACCGCCGTGGTCAACAGTCACGGCGACACCTACAAGGGCAAGCCCAAGCGCACCGATCAGCTCACCAAGACCCAGACCTACACCCTGGTCCGTCGCGAGGGCCGCTGGCTGATCGCCGCCTTCCAGAACACCAAGCGCAACAAGCTCATGGAGCGCATCACCTACCTGTCCACCCCTGCCGCCCGCCCGTCCGCCGAACGCTGAACTCCCCCTGCCGTTTTCGCCAGATGGACCTGCCATGAACGCCCCAGAGCGCAAGCCGCGCAACCGCCGCCGCATCGTTTTCCGCATCCTCGCCGCCTCCGCCATCACCCTCGGCGTCGCCGCGGGCGGCGGTTACCTCTGGCTGGACCAGACCTCCGATGTGCACAACCTCGGCACCACCGCCTGCAGCACCGTCCCGACGGCAGCGCCGCAGTCGGCCAAGGAAATCTGCGATCTGCTCGACGAACTCACCAGCGCCTGGGGCCGCGGCGATGCCGATGCCTACGGTGCCCTGTTCACCGAGGACGCCACCTACACCAGCTTCGTCGGCACCTACTACCAGGGCCGCACCGACATCATCGAGGGGCACCGCGCCCTGTTCGCGGGATTCAAGAAGGGCACCGAGCTCACCGACTCGATCCTCGGCATCCGCTTCTACGGCACCGATACCGCCGTCGTCACCAGTCGCGGCGACACCTACCAAGACGATCAGACGCAGCCAGCGGATATGTCGAAAACGCAGACCTACACCATCGTCTGCCAAGGCGGTCGCTGGTTGATCGCCGCCTTCCAGAACACCCAGCGCAAGAACGTCATGGAGCGGATCTCATTTCTTTACGATCCGGCGACGCGGCCCGCCGCCGAGCGCTGAGCGGTTGGCACCCGCCACGTGGTCGGAACCAGGCTGTTTCGAAAGCCACGCACTCCGGTTGATACCGCGCTACGTTGGAGTGTGCGCAGGCATATCGGGCATCGCGGGATCGTTTCGCGATGTCCGATGTCGGTGTGTTTGTTGATGGCCGGTGACGCCGATTCGATATGAATTCGAGGTGGTCACGTGAATCCACAGATGCGTTCGGGCAAGGCAAGCCCCGAATCGACTCCGGCCGAATCGGACACTCAGCGAAATGCGCCCATCGAGATGGTCGACGAGCTGGAGGCGATGGGCCTGTCGAGTGCCGTCGAGATCGGCCGGGGCGGGTTCGGGGTGGTGTACCGCTGTGTCCAGTACGCACTGAACCGGGTGGTCGCGGTGAAGGTGCTGTCCGAGGAGATCGACGCCCAGAGCCGCGAACGATTCCTGCGCGAAGAACAGGCGATGGGACGGGTGTCCGGGCATCCGAATATCGTCGACATTCTCCAGGTCGATGTCACGCCGACCGGTCAGCCGTTCATTGTCATGCCCTACTGCACCCGCGGATCGCTGGAACAGCTCATTCGCGAACAGGGGCCGCTCACCTGGGCGGATTCCCTGCGTGCCGGGGTGAAGCTGGCCGGTGCCATCGAGAGCGCACATCGTGCCGGGATCCTGCACCGCGACGTCAAACCGGCGAATGTGCTGCTCAGCGCCTACGGTGAACCACAGCTGACCGATTTCGGCATTGCCAGGATCCCGGGTGGTTTCCGCACCTCGAGCCGGTTGATCACCGGCTCACCCGCCTTCACCGCCCCCGAGGTGCTCAAGGGTGCTGAGCCGACGGTCCGTTCCGATGTGTACGGGCTCGGGTCGACGCTGTTCGCATTGCTGACCGGACATGCCGCCTTCGAGCGGCAGTCGGGGGAGAAGGTGATCGCGCAATTCCTGCGGATCACCACCCAGCCGGTGCCGGATCTGCACGGTCACGACATCCCCGACGATGTCGTCGACGCCATTCAGTACGCGATGAACACCGACGCGAGTGAGCGGCCCGCCTCGGCATTCGAATTCGGTGAGCAGCTGCGCGCGGTGCAGAGTGCGCACGACCAGATGCCCGATGAGATGGCGCTATTGGATACCACGGTGGTTCTGGGTGAGCCGGATCATGCGGACGTGGCCGAATCCACCTCGACGCGACCCGCGGTCACCGCACGCCGCAGTTGGCCATTGACATTGCGTCCCGCGGTATCTCAGCATCCGGACAATTCGAGCTCGGCCGTGCCGACACTGCCGCCGACGGCGACGACGAAATTCCGCCCGCCGACCCCGGCCCGCGACCCGGTGCCGCGCCCGCGCCTGCTGGATACGCTGCGCGCCGGTGGCCGTCGCAGGCTCGCGGTGATCCACGCACCGGCCGGATTCGGCAAGAGCACATTGGCCGCGCAATGGCGCAGCGAACTCTCCGATGGCGGGGTCGCGGTGGCCTGGCTCGGCGTGGATCAGGACGACGATAACGAGATCTGGTTTCTGGCCCACCTCATCCAGGCGATCCGCCGGGTCCGCCCGGATATCGGCGAGGGTTTGGACCAGGTGCTCGAGGAACGGCCCGCCGATGCGGTCGCCTTCGTCATCTCCACCCTGATCGATGAGATCCATGCCAGCGGCTCCACCGTTGTGGTGATCGTGGACGACTGGCATCGGGTCGGCGATGCCGGCGTGCATCGGGCGATGGATACCTTGCTGGACAATGGATGTCACCATCTGCGCTTCGTGGTGACCAGCCGCGAGCAGTCCGGCCTGCCGACCAGCCGGATGCGAGTGCACGACGAACTGGTCGAAATCGGCTCATCGGCGCTGCGCCTGACCACGGCGGAGACCGAGGATATTCTGGTGCGGCGCAATGGTTTCGCACTCACCGACAACCAGGTGGAGCAGATCCACGCGGCCACCGACGGCTGGCCCGCCGCCATTCAGCTGGTGAGTCTGTCATTGCGCGGCAATATCGATCCGGATCGGTTGATCGCCAATCTCGCCGAGGGCAGTCACGGCATTCGCGAGTATTTGGCCGAGAATGTGCTGAACACCCTCGAACCCAGGATGCTCGACTTCCTGACCTCGATCTCGATCACCGAGCGCGTCAGCGGTTCGCTGGCCTCGGCGCTGTCGGAGGATCCGGACGGTGAACAGCTGCTGGAGCAGGCCGAACAGCGAGAGTTGTTCGTGCGGCGCATTGCCCACGATCCCGAGTGGTTCCGAATGCAGCCGCTGTTCGCCGAACATCTGCGGGCGCGGTTGGAGCGTTCCGATCCGGCCGAGCTGCGGGCACTGCACCGCAAGGCATCCCGCTGGTACGCCGAACACCAGCTATTGCGCAAGTCGGTCGATCACGCACTGGCGGCGACGGATCTGAAGATGGCCCTCGACCTGCTCGAGAGCGGCGGCATGGACCTCATCGACAAGTCCCGGCTCGCGACGCTGCTTGGCACGGTATCGAAACTGCCGGTGCAGCAGGTGGCTTCGCGATCCAAACTGCTGATGGCAGTCGCCAGGGCGAATGTGAATCTGCAGCAGTCCAGTGCGGCCCGGACCGCTTTGAGCCGATTATCCAATGTGCTGGCGCGCGGGTCCGCCAGCGATGACGATGTGGTCCGGCAGCGCTGTGAGGCGGCGGTGCTCGCGGCCTCGGACCAGATCGCACGCGACCACACCGAGGGTGTACTGGACCGGGTGGCCGACTGTCTGGAAAACCCCGACGAACTGCCCGCGTGGACCGTATCGACCGCGGCGAATCTGATCTCGTTCGTGCGACTGTGCGAATTCGATTTCGACGGCGCCCGCGAAATCCAGGAGTGGGCCGCCCCGTATCACGCCCGATCCAAGGATCCGCTCGGCGCGGTATTCGGCCTGTGCGGACAGGGTGCCGCGGCCTATGAACAACTCGATATCGCCACCGCCACAGCCTGTTTCCAACAGGCATGGGAGACCGCGCGGGAGCGGTCGGGGCCGCGCTCACATGCGGTGCGGGTGGCTGCCGCGCTGGTTGGTGAGATGAATTACCGCCGAGGCGAACTCGATACCGCCGATCGGCTGCTCGACGACAGCCACGAATTGGTCACCCGGGTCGGTCCGGTCGACTTCCTGATCTCCACCTTCGTGATCGGCGCCCGGGTCAAGGCCGCGCTCGGCGATCTCTACACGGCCACCGCGCGTCTCGACGAGGGCGATCGAATCGCCACCGATAACCGGCTGACTCGGCTCGCCGCGCATATTCGCGCCGAGCGGCTGCGCCTCGGCCTGCTGACCGATACCGCGGCCCGGCGGGCTGCCGACGCCGCGTCCGGATACGAATCGGATATCTCCGGAACCATTCACCAGGCACATCGGATGACGGGTGCGGCGGCGCTGGCGGCGGAGGCGGAGGAGATCGCCGCCATCCGGGCGCTGCTGGCCGAACGTCAGCTGCGTTCGGATGATCGTGCGGTGCGCCGGGCCCGCGCACTGCACGGCCGGATGGTCGAACAGCAGCGTCCCCGTGCGGAATTGGATACCGCACTGCTGTTGGCCGAATGTCTGGCCGCCTCCGGCTGGGTCGGCGAGGCCACCGGACTGCTGCTGCCCGCCGCGGCCACCTGTGCCGAACACGGCTGGACCATGCCGCTTTTGGATGCGGGCCCCGGTGTGCTGTCCATCCTGGGGGTGCTGCGCACCGAAATGCGTGGCACACCGGGACAAACCGGAGATACCGCACTGCCCGCCCTATTCCTGGATGAACTCCTCGGCTAGGACGGGCAGTCTCGGGGTAATGGTTACGGCTGCCACCACGGCCGCAGCGGCAGACCGGATTCGCCGTTCGGGTCGAGTTTGACGCCGAGTACCTGGTGCAGCTGAACCACATTGCGCTGGAAGCCGAGTCGGCAACCGGCCATGTACAGGCCCCACACCTTCGCGGTGCCCTCGCCGACCTCCGCGACGCAGGCATCCCAGTTGGCGACCAGATTCTTACACCATTCGTGCAGGGTGAGTGCGTAGTGCTCGCGCAGATTCTCCTCGTGCGTCACCTCGAGGCCGACATTCTGGATCTCGGAGATGATCCGGCCCGAGCCGATCAGTTCGCCGTCCGGGAAGACGTAGCGATCGATGAAGTCACCGGCCTTGGTGGTCCGGGTGTTGTCCGGCCTGGTGATGGAGTGGTTCAGGAACAGGCCACCCTCGCGCAGCTTGCTCTTGATGTAGTCGAAGTAGAACGGGTAGTTGTGCACACCGATGTGTTCGGTCAACCCGATCGAGGAGACGGCGTCGAAGCCGGCCTCCGGAATATCGCGGTAATCGGAGTGCCGCACCTCGGCCAGCTCCGACAGTCCCTGTTCGGCGATCCGCTGCTGCGCCCACTCCGCCTGTTCCGCGGATAGTGTCGCGCCGATGACCTTGACGCCGCGCTTGGCCGCATAGCGCACCATGCCGCCCCAGCCGCAGCCGATATCGAGCAGGCGGTCGCCCTCCTTCAGCCGCAGCTTGTCGAAGACCAGGCGGTACTTGTTCTCCTGGGCCTGCTCCAGCGTCCAGTTCTCGTCCTGATAGACCGCGCAGGTGTAGGTCATCGAGGGGCCGAGGACGTATTCGTAGAAGGTGTTCGAGACGTCGTAGTGGTGGTGGATGGCCTCGGCGTCGCGAGTCTTGGAGTGCCGCAGGCCTTCCAGTGCGATCCGGCGCCACCGCGGCAGCGTCTCCTGCGGGGGCGGTGCGATCGGTTTGAGCCGCTCCCATCCGAGCGAGCGGGCGATGGTGACCAGCGCCAGCGCCGAAGGACGACGGAACTTCAAGCCGTCCATCGCCTTCAGAATGTTGTACGGATCGCCGGGGTGGACGCCGGTGGCGGTCAGATCACCGGATATGTACGCGCGGGCCATGCCGAGGTCACCGGGCGCGGTCGCCAGGTAGTTGATGCCGCGCGGGGTCTTGATCTCCAGGCTGTATTCCGAATCCTCCGGTCCGGTCGTGCTGCCGTCGTAGGCGGTCAGCCGGATCGGGACATCGCCGTCGATCAGGGTCTCGAAGATCTCGGCAATGCTGAGTTTTGTCCCGAGGTCCGCGAAGACATCGGAACGGTCCTTGAATGTAGTCATTTGCGTTGCACCGCCTTCGAATACAAATCCAGCAATCGCTGGTCCGGGTCGTAGCGCTTCTTCAATTCGGTGTAGGTTTCGCCGCCGTACAGGGCCGCGAATTCATCTTCGCCGTAATAGGAATCCGAGTACAGGGATTTGTGACCGTCGAATTCGGACACCGTCCGCTCGATGGCGCGGTTGGCCGTGCCCTCCTGCTGACCGACGACGGTCGGGACCGCGGACCAGAATCCGACATTGACGTAGGTCCGGTTGGGCGCCAATGGATACAGCGGCCACGGGCGGGCATCGCTCGCCGCCGTTGTTTCCCGCAGCCGCAGTGGGCACAGCCAGATCGGTTCGATCGGAATTTCGCGCAGGAACCATTCGACGAAGTCCGCGGTCCGCTCGACCGGCACCTCGATGTCCTGCACCACCCGCTCGCGCGGCAGGTTGCCCTGGCGGGCCTCCAGCTTGTCGCCGATGTGGTACTTGTGATCCAGCGCGATGAGCTTCCAGTAGAAACTGCTGCGGCGGTAGCGCTTCGGCCAGAACCGGCGGATCTTCGGATTCTGCGTGCCGAAGGCGCGCGAGCACCAGAACCAGTCGGTGTCCCAGCGCCACAGGTAGTCGTGGATGGTCAGCCGGTCACGCTTGGGTTGTGCGGAGTCGTGCTGGATGGACCGGTAGTAGATGTCCATATCGGTGTAGTCGCTGACCGGACCGGGCTCGTCGGTCTGGCGGCCCAGCGTCAGGTAGCTCTCGTCGGCGGTGAAGACCACGCCGTCGAGGTAGTCGACGGGTTCACCGTCGTAGGTCTTCTCGGTGACGATCTGGGCCAGGGTGGATTCGAGTTCGCGCAGATCATGGAAGCGGATGTGGCGCAGCGCCACATAGGGCCGCACGGCCTCCAGTTCGATCTTCAGGCGGACCGAGTAACCGAGGGTGCCGTAGGAGTTCGGGAAGCCGCGGAACAGGTCGGCGTGCTCGCCATCCGGTGTCGCGGTGATGATCTCGCCCGCGCCGGTCAGCACGTCCATCTCCAGTACCGACTCGTGCGGCAGGCCGTTGCGGAACGAGGTGGACTCGATGCCGAGGCCGGTGACCGCGCCGCCGAGGGTGATCGTCTTGAGCTGCGGCACCACCAGCGGGGCCAGTCCGTAGGGCAGGGTGGCGGCGACCAGATCCTCGTAGGTGGTCATCCCGGCCACCTCGGCGGTCTTGGCCTCGGCGTCCACCGCGATGACCTTGGCCAGTCCGGAGACGTCGAGTCCGGGTGCGGTGTTCTTGGCCCTGGCCCGGAACAGATTCGAGGTCTTCTTCGCCAGTCGGACGTTGGCATCGGTGGGTATTGCGCGATAACTGGCCAACAGTCGGTCCACACCCGCCCGATGCGCGGCGAAACCTGATTCGTGTGCGGCCGACGCGGGTCCGGCCTTCCCCAACAGACTCACTGCCACTCCTCGACGCTAGTACGCACCGGTTCGCCGAGCCACTGCCATGACGTAGACGAGGGATAAATGTCACGGATCCGTTGCATCGGGAATATCAAGGACTCGCCGTATCAGTGCAGCGGTGATCCGGGCCGTGTTCGCTGCTCGTCGCGCGGGCTCCGCTCCCGCGTCGAGCAGCCGTTTCGCACGATGTATTGCATGGATCCCCTCCGGCGCAATCTGATCGGAGCCTAACAGTGCGGACCGATCGGCGCGCGGTGATCAACATCGCGCCGCGCGGACCGCCCTCGACGCCACGCAGCGTCACCGACAGGGCAGGATAAGGGGGAAGCCGCGGGAGCGGAGCCGCGGAGCGACCGAACCGTGGGGAGCGAGCCCGCGGAGCGACCAGAAGACGCAGCCGGACAAGGAGCTCATTGTGGGACAGGTCAGCGCCAGCAGTTCGATCACCGTCGCGGCGGATCCGCAGCGCACACTCGAGGCCATCGCGGATTACGAGACGGTGCGTCCGCGCATCCTGTCCTCGCACTACCGCGACTACAAGGTGGTGGAGGGCGGCAAGGGTGCAGGCACCGTCGCCGAGTGGACCCTGCAGGCCACCGAGAAGCGTTCCCGCAATGTGCATGCGGTCGTTTCGGTTTCCGATTCCATCGTGACCGAACGGGATTCGAATTCGACGCTGGTGAGCACCTGGACGGTGACGCCGGACGGTTCGGGTTCGCGGATCACCCTGCGTACCTCGTGGCAGGGCGCGGGCGGTGTCGCCGGCATCTTCGAGGGCATCTTCGCACCGTTGGGGCTGAAGAAGATTCAGGCCGAGGTGCTCGCGAATCTGGCGCGCGAACTCGCCTGAGACAACCGAATAGCCCGGCACCACACGCGTGCCGGGCCTTTTCGATCAGGCGGCATACAGTTTGGCGGGCATCGAGCGGTAGGCGTGCAGGTTCCGCAGGGGATGCGGGATCGGCGGGCCGTCCAGGCGCAGATCCGGGAACCGCTCGAAGAGGGCTCGCAGCGCGACGGTGCCTTCCAATCGGGCCAGCGTCGCTCCCAGGCAGCCGTGCATCCCGCTGCCGAACGAGAGATGGTCCCCGGCGTTGGCCCTGGTGATATCGAATTTTTCGGGATCGGGGAAGACTGCGGGGTCGTAGTTGGCGCCCGCCAACGACAGCAGTATCAGGGCACCGGATTTGACGCGCTGATCGGCGATGTCGACCTCGCAGCTCGCGACCCGGCCCGTCATCCGCACCGGACCGTCGTAGCGCAGGATTTCCTCGACCGCGCGCGGCCAGAGCTCCGGCTGCGCGGCCAGCAGTTCCAGCTGGTCCGGATGACTTGTCAGCAGGGCGATTCCGTTGCCGAGCATATTCACCGTGGTCAAGAACCCGGCGTCCAGCAGTAGCGCCGCATTGGCCATCTGCTCGCGGCGGGTGAGCTCGCCACCTTGCACCAGCATGCTGAGCACGTCGTCGCCCGGTTCGGTGGTGAGCCTGTCGAGGTATTGGTTGAAGTACCGCTCGACCTCGGCCAGGTCTTCGATGGCGTGGCGGTAGGTGGCCCAGCTCAGACCGCGTTCGAGCAGCGGCGCACCACTGTCTCCCCACTTCAGCAGGGTCGCATGCATCTCGGCGGGCAACCCGAGGATCTCGGCGATGATCGCGACGGGCAGCTGTTGGCAGAAGTCGACGATCAGATCCGGCCGCGGCTTCGATTGCAGGTTGTCGAGCAGATCATCGGTCACTTCGACAACCCGTTCCCGCAGTTCGGCGATCGCCTTCGGGGTGAATGCCTGCCCGACCAGGCGACGGTAGCGGGTGTGATCCGGCGGATCGGTCACCAGCATCGAGGGCGGTTCCGTGAGGTTGGGCAGCCCCGGATCCGTCTTGGTCATCACCCATTGGATCGGCTTGGGCAGGGCTCGATGGTTGGGCGTGACCACGCTGAAGCGACGGTCCCGCAGGATGAGTCGGCACAGTTCGTAGTCCGCGGTCACGCGCGCCCCCGATATCGTGGGGATCCGGCCCCGCTGCCGGATCTGCTCGAGGTAGCTCGACGAGCCGAGCAGACGATCCGGACCGACCGCGATCTGCCCGAGGGGATTGCCCCGGCGCGCCGTCAACAGGAGCAAGAACCGTGGCAGGCCATGTAAAAGCAGCCACCGAATCCACACGCGGATCAATACGTTGTCACCTCCCACGCCAGTTTCTTCCCTATGATAGATATTTGCTATGGGGAGCGTCGCTGTTGCCGCGGTCCGGCTGCTATCCCTCGACGACTCCTCCGCCTGTAACCGTGTTTTCGAACGCTCCCCCAAAAGGGTTAACTTCGGGCCCCGGAGGTGATGGAGCGACGTTCAGATCAGGTGAGGGGCACCATGGACAGACGCGGTTTCATTAAGGGCACTGGCCTGGCCGCGATGACGGGTCTTGCGGGTGGCAGCACGCTTGCGGCGGCCGCGTCGGCGGCACGGGCCGAAGACTTCAGCCCGAGCCCGATTGCGCCGGTGTACCGCATGTTGGTGCCGGAGATCTTCGCACCGCTGCCGGATCCGGCCGATCATGTGCCCGCGATCGTCATCGGTTCGGGGTTCGGGGGCGCGATCACCGCGCTGCGCCTGGCGGAGGCCGGAGTCCAGGTCGCGGTGCTCGAGCGCGGGTCGCGCTGGCCGAACGATCCGTGGCGCGACATCTTCTGCGGCGACACGATTCCGGATGGCCGTGGCTTCTGGCATTGCACCACCTTTACCGGCGCGAACAGGATTCCGGTGCAGTTCGATGCGTTCGGCGGGGTTCTCGACATTTGCTGTTACCCGGGCATGGACGTGTGGCGCGGTGCGTGTGTGGGCGGTGGCTCGGTGGTGTTCACCGGGGTGATGATCGAGCCGGAGCAGCGGTTCTTCGACCAAGTGTTCCGCGGTGTGGTCGACTACCGCGAGATGCACGAGGTCTACTACCCCAGGGTCCGAGAGATGTTGCGGCTGAGCCCGATACCGGATGACATCTATGACTCTTGGGCGTTCGCGCATTCGCGGGCCTGGGACGACCAGGTCCGCGCGGCCGGGCATACGCCGCAGCGCATCGACAGCAGTTGGAATTGGAACATCATCCGCGACGAGCTGGCCGGACGGTCGCTGCCGTCGGCGACGATCGGCCGTTCGAACCTGGGCAATTCCAACGGCGCGAAGTTCGATCTGAACCAGAACTATCTGCGCTATGCCGAGGGCACCGGCTGTGCCCAGATTTATCCCGGCCATCGCGTGGATGCCATCGCCGAGGAACCGGGTCGCTATGCCCTCACCGTTACCAAACTCGCCCCTACCGGCGAGATGCTGCGCACCCGGACGCTGACCTGCGACATGCTGTTCCTCGCCGCGGGCTCCGTCGGCACTTCCGAGCTGCTGGTGCGCGCGCAGGCGACCGGCGCGCTGCCGAACCTGAATGAGCACATCGGCGAAGGCTGGGGCGGCAACGGCGACGTCGTTTTGGCGCGGTCGGCCAGCTCGCCGGTCGTGGGTACCCAGGGCGCCGCGTCCGTTAGCCGGATCCTGGACGAGGCGGGCGCACCCGTATCACTGGAGAACTGGTTCGTCCCCGGTGTGACGCCCCTCGATATCGGTATTCTCGGATCGTTGGGCATGGTGCTCGACGACACCCGCGGCCGGTTCGTCTACAACCCGGCCGACGGGCGCGTGAACCTGCAGTGGCCGGACAACGGCGCGGCCGGCTACCTCGCGCGAGCGCGGGAAGTCAACGAGCAGGTGGGCGTGCCCGGCATGCCCGCCCGACCGGCTTGGGAGGCGAACGCCTCGTTCACCCCACATCCGTTGGGCGGTGCGGTGATCGGACGCGCGACAGATCGCTACGGCCGGGTTTCCGGGCATCGAGGCCTGTACGTCATGGACGGGGCGGCCGTGCCCGGCAGCACCGGAACAGTGAACCCGTCGCTGACGATCAGCGCGCTGGCCGAGCGCAATATCGCAGAGATCATTCGTTCTGGGCGGTAGTCGACGGGACGTCGGAATCCGGACACCAGAGTCCGACCGCTGGATGCGGCTACCCGTCGATCAACTGGCCGCGATATCGAACAGGTTGCCCTCCGGATCGGCCAGCGTTACCCACTGCGCGCCGTATTCGTCGAAGTCGCCGATGTGCTTGGCACCCAGGCCGATCGCGCGATCGATCTGCTCGCGCCAGTCGGCGGCCTTCAGGTCCAGGTGGATCACATTCTTGCCGGGCGTCTTATCCGGCACCTGGATGAACATCAGCACCGGCGAAATCCCTTCGGCCATACCGACGGTGGCGAACTCGGGGCTCGCGTTCGCATCCAGCGGCCGATCCAATAGCTCGGACCAGAAACCGGCCAGCGCGGCCGCATCGGCGCAATCGAAGGTGATGTGCCCGATGGTGAGTGTCATTGTGGTTCTCCCTATTTCAGAGCTGACCGATGGGCCAGCAGACTTCGGTGCGGTAGGCGGTGGGATCGTCGATTTCGCCGGGGCCGAGGACATAGAGCTCCCGGACCGGTTCGGCCAGTGCGGTGTCGTGTTCGGCGACATGGCTGCCGAGGGCGCCGTAGGTGCGGTCGAAATCGTCGAAGGGGCCAGAGTGCACGGCCACGGCGAAGCGGCGCGCGGGCAGTTCGATGATCGAGAGTTCCTCCGGCACTGCGATATCGGCCGCGGCCGGGATCGGGACGAAGGCGGCGACCTCACCCTCGTCGTCGGCGAAGAATTCCATCGAATAGGTTGCGCCGTCGACACCGGTGGGCGCGATATTCGTCGCGGCCAGTGTCTCGTGCAGGAGCGGATACGTGGCCGCGCACCAGTCCCCGAGTGCGTCCCTGGTGACCGATTCGACGCGGGCGAGCGCCGGGAAGGCCGGGATCGATCGGTATTCGACGGTGATCGGCGCAGACGGTGTCAGCAGCAACCGCAGCGATGCCACCACCGACCGCGTGCGCTGCAACTCCGCTTCCATGCGCGCCAGATGGGCGCGCAGTGCCGTGTCCCGGGATTCGGTATCCGAGGCGGCCAGGACCGCCTTGATCTCGGGCAGCGGCATATCCAGCCCGCGCAGCCGCCGGATCAGATGGGCCTGCGCGACCTGATCGATCGAATAGCGCCGATATCCCGATCCGGCGTCGATGGCGACGGGTTCGAGCAGTTCGACCTCGTGGTAGTACCGCAGCGTTTTCACACTGAGGTAGGTCAGCCGGGCGAACTCCCCGATGGAGACTGTCGCTGTCATGTCTCCAGCGAACACCCTCCAGTGAGGGGAGAGTCAAATAACCGCACTAGTAGGTCAGCGCGAAGGTCAGCAGCAGGGTGGTCTGGAAATAGCCGCGCCACCAGGAGTAGCCGAACCACACATTGGGCGTGATCTCGCGGATCTCGTCGTAGACCGGTGGTGTCGGTGAGGGGTCGTAGTTCAGCGCCCAGGCCGGTCCGCCATCGGAGAGTGCGGGGGCGGTGTAGACGTCGGCCTTCCAGGCCTCTAGGCCCGCGCTGGTGACCCGGTTCACCAGAAAGCCACCGTCGGGGCCGGTATAGAAGGTCTTGCCGATCCACAGTGACGGGGCCACCGCCTGCATGACCGGTGGCCGGGTGACCCAGCCGTTGGTCACGCCGATCGGCACATTGCCGCGCGGGGCGTCGTGGAAGATCGCGTCCTGCTGCACTGCCGAGCAGCGGAATCGGAGCGAATCGATGGTGGCCGTCGGGTTGTCGGGGTAGAGTACGCAGCCGCCGCCGTAGTCCAGCGCGGTGTTGACGACACCCGAATCGACGACATCGGAATCGGGGACGCCCGAGTCGGCGGCGGCGGGGCTCGCGACCCCGAGGAGCACACTGGGGAAGCCCAAGGAAAGCGCCAGGGTGCTGATGAAAAGAACTCGGTTCGCATTCATAGCTGTCTCCAGAAATCACCACACCCGACCCAAATCGATGGTAGGCATGGCGGCCCTGCGCCGCATTCGTTGAAGATCCAATCGTTACCCGGCCGTCGGTCGGGCACCGGGCTCCGGACGGACGGCCCGCAGCGGCGCCCACTACGCTGGACGGCGACACTTTCCGCAGAGAGGACAAGCCGTGCAGCCCGGTGGTCAGTTCGATATGCAGCAGTTACTCGCCCAGGCGCAGCAGATGCAGCAGGCGGTGATGCAGGCCCAGGCCGAGATCGCGGCGACCGAAGTGGAGGGTCAGGCCGGTGGCGGCCTGGTCAAGGTCACGATCAAGGCGACCGGCGAGGTCGTCACGCTGGCGATCGACCCGAAGATCGTCGATCCCGACGATGTCGAGGGTCTGCAGGATCTGGTGATCGGCGCGGTCAACGACGCCATGTCCAATGCGCAGCAGCTGGCCGCCGAGCGGCTCGGTCCGTTGGCCGGTGGCGGGGCGCTGCCCGGTCTGCCCGACTTCTGATCCGAGGACGTCTTTGTACGAGGGCCCGGTCCAGGATCTGATCGACGAGTTGGGAAAGCTGCCCGGCGTCGGTCCGAAGAGTGCGCAGCGCATCGCATTTCATCTGCTCCAGGTGGAGCCGCCGGAAATCGACCGGCTGCAGGCCGCTTTGCAGAAGGTGCGCGACGGCGTGCAGTTCTGCATTGTCTGCGGCACGGTCTCGGATAACGAAATGTGCCGCATCTGTTCGGATCCGCGCCGCGACCGCACCATGATCTGTGTGGTCGAGGAGCCCAAGGATGTGCAGGCCATCGAGCGCACCCGGGAATTCCGCGGCCGCTATCACGTGCTCGGCGGCGCGCTCGACCCGCTCAGCGGCATCGGACCGGACCAGCTGCGCATTCGAGAACTGTTGGCGCGCATCGGCAATCAGGAGGACGGCGTCGATGTCGCCGAGGTGATCATCGCGACCGACCCGAATACCGAGGGCGAGGCGACGGCCACCTACCTGGTGCGAATGCTGCGCGATTTTCCGGGTCTTTCGGTGACGCGATTGGCTTCCGGCCTGCCGATGGGCGGCGATCTCGAATTCGCCGACGAGCTCACGCTCGGCCGCGCGCTATCGGGTCGGCGCACACTGTAAATCGGGGTTTGCGCCCGACCGAACACGCGTTACTGTGTCGGGGATGAGCATCGAGTTCTTGTTGACCACGCTCGTCATCGTTGCCACCCCCGGAACCGGCGTGCTGTTCACACTGGCGGCCGGACTGTCCCGGGGGACAAGAGCCAGCGTGACCGCGGCCTTCGGCTGCACGCTCGGCATCATTCCGCACATGGTCGCGGCCGTGACCGGACTGGCCGCACTGCTCAACGCGAGTGCCGTCGCCTTTCAGACACTGAAATATCTCGGTGTCGCCTATCTGCTGTACATGGCGTGGAATACATTCCGGGACAAGGGCGCGCTCGCCGTACCGGAGGAACAGACCGGAACCCATGGTGCGCCCTCGGCGCGGCAGGTGATCACCTCGGCGGTGCTGCTCAATATTCTCAACCCGAAGCTGACGATCTTCTTCTTCGCCTTCCTGCCCCAGTTCGTGCCGAACAGCGCGCCGAATGCGCTGGCGCGCATGCTCGAACTGAGCGGGCTGTTCATGCTCGCCACCTTCGTGGTGTTCGCGGTGTACGGAGCGTGCGCAGCCGCCGTGCGCAACCACGTGATATCGCGACCCGCGGTAGTCACGTGGATGCGCCGGATCTTCGGGGCCTCCTTCATTGCCCTCGCCGGTCGACTGGCCGTGCAGAACCAGTAACCGTCACAGGGTGATTCGGCTCCAGGGCAGGGCTTGCAGGCGGCTGCGGTCGTCGATGGCCCAATCCCAGATCAGCTCCGCCACGATCTGCGGGTCGGTGACGGTCACGCCGAAGTGCTTGTCCGGGGCGCCATCTCGATATTCGAGGGTGAAGGTCCCGGACTTGTCGCGGTAGGTCTGGATGTAGATCTGCTCGTCGCGTTCGACGACCAGATAGGGATTCGGCGGGGCCAGCTCGGCGATCCACTGGTCGGTCAGCGCCTTCGTCACATAGGGGAATTCACCGGCGCCACCATGGGTGACCAGTGCGGGCACATGTCCGGCCGGATCGAACAACCAGGCCAGCTGCGGATCGTAGACGGCGTAGTTCAGCGGCGTCGCGATCTCGAACAGCAGGTGCCGGACGAATCCGATCGCGTCGTACGGGCACGGAACGGGCAGCACCGCACCGGTCGCCGCGCCGCCGACCGGAACGGTGCTCAGGAAACCGTCCTGTTCGGGTAGTTCGGCATTGCGTCTGTTCAGCTCCGCCGCCATCGCCGCGACCGCTTCCGTCTCGGGTCTACCCTGCTGGGTGGCCAGATACGCGTCGACCTGCGCGATCGTCGTGGCGGCACCGGACGGCAACAAGACGTGGTCGTAACTCACCAGCCCAGCCTACGGGGGCGCGATCGCAGCAAGTTCGGCGCAGCCGGGTGTGTTCAGGCGGTGCTTGCGGTATCCCGGGTCGGTGCGGTGCAGGTGCAGCCCCCGGCAACGTCGGCGCAATCGATGACCAAGCTGTGTCGGGCGTGGTCGAAATCGATGCAGTCGGCGTCGGTGCATTCGGTGATTCGGGCGGGGTGAACGATCAGGGTGCCGTGGCAGTGGTCGATGGCGAATTCGCAGGACGGACAGTTCGGCGCACGCATATGACCTCCAGACGAGATCGGTTCGTGAATCGGTCATAGCACCCACCCGCACGGACCGGTGGGAGGTCGGGCGCGTGTCGCGCGACGGCATCGGGACAGTGGCTGTCCGGAAACCGACTGCTCATGCCGCACCACACCCGGCCAGGGTGTGGTGAACTTGCTGCATGGGCATCAAGGTGTCGCTCGAACACCGGACGACCTACACCTTCGACCGGCTGGTGGCGGTCCATCCCCACGTGGTGCGACTGCGACCGGCGCCGCATTCGCGGACCAGGATCGAGGCCTACTCGATGCGGGTCACCCCGGACGATCACTTCTGCAACTGGCAGCAGGACGCATTCGGAAATTTCCTTGCTCGGCTGGTCTTTCCGAATCCGGCGCGGGAGCTGTCGATCACCGTTGGGCTGATCGCGGATCTCGAGGTGATCAACCCGTTCGACTTCTTCGTCGAGGACTACGCCGAGCATTTCCCGTTCGCCTACGGCCGGGAACTGGTCGCGGATCTGGAGCAATATCTGCGGCCGGTGGATGAATCCGAACCCGGTTGCGGCCCCGGTGCGCTGGTCCGGGATTGGGTGCGCGCGCATACGCCGACCGATCGGCCGCGCACCATCGACTTCCTGGTCGCGGTCAATCATGCGCTGCGCAATGACGTCGGCTACACGATTCGGATGGAGCCGGGCGTGCAATCGCCGGACCATACGCTGCGCGTCGCGATCGGGTCGTGCCGCGATTCGGCCTGGCTGCTGGTGTCGATCCTGCGCGAATTCGGGTTGGCGGCGCGGTTCGTCTCCGGATATCTGGTGCAGTTGGCCCAGGACGTGCCCTCGCTCGACGGGCCGTCGGGCCCGCCCGCCGACTTCACCGATCTGCACGCCTGGACCGAGGTGTATCTGCCCGGCGCGGGGTGGGTCGGGATGGACCCGACCTCGGGCCTGTTCGCGGGGGAGGGCCACATACCGCTGGCCGCGACACCGCATCCGAGCTCGTCGGCCCCGATCACCGGGGCGACCGGGCGCACCGAGGCGACCATGGATTTCGCCAATACGGTGCGCCGGGTGCACGAGGATCCGCGAACCACATTGCCCTACACCGCATCCCAGTGGGAGCGGATCACCGCGGCCGGTGCGGTGGTGGACGAGCGCATGGCCGCGATGGATATCGGGTTGACCATCGGCGGTGAGCCGACCTTCGTCTCGATCGATGACCAGACCGGCCCGGAATGGACCACCGAACCCGACGGTAGGCACAAACGGGAGCGAGCCGTCGATCTCGCCGATCGCCTGCGCCGCATCTACGCGCCGACCGGGATCGTCCAATACCGGCAGGGCAAGTGGTATCCGGGAGAACCGTTGCCGCGCTGGGAGATCGCGGTTGCCTGGCGTGCCGACGGGGAACCGGTCTGGACGCGCCAGGATCTGCTGACCGATCCGTGGCTGCCGCCCAAGCTGGTCGCCGTGGTGCCGGAGGGGCATGGCGTTGGCGTCGAGCCGATGGCCGAGCATGCCGGGAGCGTGGCCCGGCAGCAGGTGGATGCGGCCGGTGATTCGGCCGCTGGCGTCGAGAATCCTACTGGGGCACAGCACCTTTCGGATTCGTCGCCCGCGTCGGCCGGAAATGGCAACGGTGCGGTGACCGCGGACGATGCGGCGGTCCGGCGTACGCAATGGCCGATGCGTGCCGATGCGGAGTCGGCGCGCGCTTTGATCGCACATGTCGCCGCGGGTCTCGGCCTCCCGGATACCCAGGTGCGCCCCGCCTTCGAGGACCCGCTGGCCCGGCTGGCGGGCAGTGTCCGTGCGCCGCAGGGGGATCCGGTGGATCCGAGCGATGATCTGGAACCGGGTCAGGATTCGGCGCAGGCTCGCAAGGAGCTGCTGGCGCGGCTCGACGATCCGGTGACCGCGCCCGTCGCGTATGTGCTTTCGCTGTATCGGCGTGCGGACGGATCCGGGTGGGCCAGTGCCGACTGGCGGATGCGTCGCGGCAAGTCACCCGACCAGCCGGAGGGGCGAATCGTATTGTCGGAGGGCGATTCGCCCGCCGGATTGCGGTTACCGCTGGATACCATCTCCTGGCAGCCGCCGCGGCCACGGCCCGACAGCGACCCGCTGTTCATGGGACCGCTGCGGGCCCAACGCACCGAACCACCCGCGGTGGTGGCGGACGCGGACTGGGAGCCGACCACCGCACTCGTCGGTGAGGTGCGCAATGGCAGGTTGCACGTCTTCCTGCCGCCGTTGGAGCAACTCGACGACTTCCTCGATCTGCTCCGGCGCGTCGAGGCCGCCACGATCGCGCTGGGACAGCCGGTGGTACTCGAGGGCTACGCCCCGCCCGTCGATGCCAGGCTGCGCACCCTTTCGGTGACGCCGGACCCCGGCGTTATCGAGGTGAATGTGCAGCCGAGCGCGTCCTTCGCCGAACAGTCCGACCTGCTCTCGACGCTGTACGAGCAGGCGAGGCTGGCCCGGCTGAGCACCGAATCCTTCGATGTGGACGGTACGCACAGCGGGACCGGCGGCGGCAATCACATCACCCTCGGTGGGGTGACCCCCGCGCGGTCACCGCTGCTGCGCCGTCCGGATCTGCTGGTGTCGATGCTGACGTACTGGCAGCGGCATCCGTCGCTGTCGTATCTGTTCGCCGGTCGGTTCGTCGGGCCGACCTCGCAGGCCCCTCGGGTGGACGAGGGGCGCGAGGACGCACTGTACGAATTGGAGATCGCCTTCGCCGAAATCGCGAGGTTGAGCAAGCATTCGGATGGGCGGTCCGCGCCATGGCATATCGATCGGGCGCTGCGGCATCTGCTCACCGATCTCACCGGCAATACCCACCGCGCCGAATTCTGCGTCGACAAGCTGTACAGCCCGGAAACCGCAAGGGGCAGACTGGGATTGGTCGAGCTGCGCGGTTTCGAGATGCCGCCGCATTTCCAGATGGCGCTGGTGCAGTCGCTGCTGGTTCGCGGCCTGGTCGCGCGATTCTGGTCGGAGCCGTTGCGGGCCAGGCTGATTCGACACGGTGCGAATCTGCACGGCCGCTATCTGCTGCCGCATTTCCTGATGACCGATATCGCCGATGTCGCCGCCGACCTGCGCGCGCACGGTATCGATTTCGACACCTCCTGGCTCGACCCGTTCACCGAATTCCGCTTCCCACGCATCGGCACCGTGGTGCTCGGCGATGTCGAACTCGAACTGCGCGGCGCGATCGAGCCGTGGAACACCCTCGGCGAGCAGACCGCGGCGACCGGCACCGCCCGCTATGTCGACTCCTCGGTGGAGCGGCTGCAGGTGCGGGTGGTCGGCGCGGACCGGGACCGCTTCGTGGTGACCTGCAATGGGATGCCGGTGCCGCTGCTGGCCACCGATAAGGCCGACGTCCAGGTGGCCGGGGTGCGCTATCGCGCATGGCAGCCACCCAACTCGCTGCACCCGTCGATCACCGTCGACGCGCCGCTCGTCTTCGATCTCATCGACGCCGAGACCGGGCTGTCCCGCGGCGGCTGCACGTATCACGTCTCACATCCGGGCGGCATGGCCTTCGACGAGCCGCCGGTCAACGCGGTGGTCGCGCAATCGCGCCGCAACCGCAGGTTCGAGGCGGCCGGGCACACCACGGCCCGGGTCGACCTGGGGGAACTACGTGCGAAGATGACAGCACAGTCCACTGATATCGGAGCGCCGGGCATTCTCGATCTGCGCCGGGCGCGGACGGTGTGGGGACTGGTCAGCGATCGGTAAGGCGAGGTCGGACATGTGTCCGCGGCGCACTGGACAACGTCTGACAGGGGAAGCGAGGTCGGCGCGGTGACTATGCGCGACGAGGCGCGCGGCTCGGGCGCCCGGGAATCCGGCGCGCGGGGGGAGTCGACGCCGCCGAATGCCGGACGTCTCGGCGTGCGCGAGCAGATCGCCGAACAGTTCGCCATATACCGCGCCGAGGGGGCCGATAGCGGGTCCTTCGACGAATGCGGTCGACCGATGGGCGGCCACTACGACGAATTGGTCGATGCCAACGGCGGTGTGCGGCATATCTGGTCGGAGCTGTCCGCCGACTTCGTCGAGTTGGGCACGAGCGGACTCGGGCGGCTGGACAGCCGGGTGCGCAGGCTGATCGATGACGATGGCATCTACTACACCGAAGTGGGCGCGGCGGGCGAACCGGCCCCGCCGACGGCCTGGCGCCTGGATCCCATTCCGCTGCTGGTGTCCGCGGACGACTGGACCCGGCTCGAGGCCGGACTGGTGCAGCGCTCACGGGTGCTCGACGAGGTGCTCACCGATATTTACGGCGCGCGCCGCACCATCACCACCGGCCTGCTGCCGCCGGAATTGGTATTCGGCAACCGCGGATATGTGCGGGCTGCGCACGGCATCACGATTCCCGGACGGCATCAGCTGTTCCTGCACGCCTGCGATCTGAGCCGGTGGAGTGACGGACAGTTCCGGGTGATCGCGGACTGGGCACAGGCCCCGTCGGGCGCCGGCTACGCGCTGGCCGACCGCCGGGTGGTGTCGACGGCGATTCCGGAGGCCTTCGAGCGCTCCAATCCCCGGCCGTTGACACCGTTCGCCAGGGCCATGCGGTTGATGTTGATCGAATCCGCGCCGATGGCCGATGACGAGGATCCGGTCGTGGTGGTGCTGAGTCCAGGTGTGCACTCCGAAACCGCCTTCGATCAGGCCCATCTGGCCTCGACACTGGGTTTTCCGCTGGTGGAGAGCGCGGATCTGGTGGTGCGCGACGGCGCGCTGTGGATGCGCTCGCTCGGCACCTTGAAGCGGGTCGATGTGGTGCTGCGCCGGGTGGACGCCGAATTCTCCGATCCGCTGGATCTGCGGCCGGATTCGCGGCTCGGGGTGGTCGGCCTGGTGGAGGTGCTGCGGCGCGGTGCGGTGACCGTGGTCAATACCCTCGGCAGCGGGCTGCTGGAGAATCCGGCGCTGGCCGGATTCCTGCCCCGGATATCGCGGGCCCTGCTCGGCGAGGAGTTGGCGTTGGAGAGCGCGCCGACCTACTGGGGCGGCCACGACAGCGAACGCTCGCATCTGATCGCCAATCTGGATCGGCTGATCATCCGTTCGGCGGTCGACGGGGCGACGCTGTTCGGGCCGGAACTGTCCAATGCCCAGCGCGCCGAACTCGCCACCCGGATCGAGGACAGCGGCTGGCAGTGGGTCGGGCAGGAGCCGGCGCAGTTCTCGGTCGCACCTGCCGTCCAGGGGTATGGCGGGCTGGCCTCGGCTCCGGTCGGTATGCGGCTGTTCTCGCTGGCCCGGCGCGGCGGCTATACCGCGATGGAGGGTGGTCTGGGGCAGTTGCGTCAGCGGTTGTTGCCCGAGCGAGTGGTCATCAAGGTTGGCGCCAAGGACATTTGGGTCCGCGCGGCTCCCACCGCCGTCGCCGCGATCGGCACCGAACTCGCGCACGAGGAACGCGAACGCCGTGCCCCCGCACTCGAACCGGTCAGCTCACCCCGCGTGCTCAATGACCTGTTCTGGATGGGCCGCTACAGCGAACGCGCCGAAGCCGTGGTGCGCCTGCTGATCGCGACCCACATCCGCTATCAGGACTACCGCTACCAGCCGTGGCTGGAAGGCGCCGACGCGTTGCCTGCGCTCATGGCCGCCCTGGCCCGCACCACCGGTACCTCGGCGCCACTGAGTGAGCTGCCCGGCGGTGTACACGGGCCCGCTGTGGTGGCGAAGATCGAGCCGAGTTCTGCTGTGGGAGTGACAGGTTCGGGTGCGGCGCGGTCACAGGCGGCGGGCGCGCCCGGTACGGAACCTACTTCGGGGTCCGAACAACATCCGGATGAACCGAGGCCCGAGTCCAGCGCTGGTGAATCCGAGCCAGCTGGGACGAATGATGTTGCCGCAGGGGCGGATACGGATCAGGCTGCTGCCGCTGAGCAGGTTGTGCCGGGGGCGGGCCGAGAGGGGCACGACTATCTGGTGGAATTGACCGTCGATCGGTATATGTCCGGTTCGATGGCCTTCGCGATCGATCGGTACGGGTCGGCGGCGCGGGCCGTGCGGGACCAGTTGTCGGCCGATACCTGGATGATCCTGGGTTCGATGGAACGGGCGCTGTCCGAATATCGATTCACCGGCGACGATCAGGAGTCGGCACTGTCGGCGGTGCATTCGCTGTCACTGGCGGCGCTGCTGTCACTGTCCGGAATCGGTGCCGAATCGTTGGTGCGCGATACCGGTTGGTATGTCATGGATATCGGCAAGCGCATCGAACGGGGGCTGTCGCTGACCGCATTGCTGGCGGCCGCGCTGACGAAGACCTATCCGGTGGCGGCCGAGCGCGTGGTCACCGAAGCGGTGCTGGAGGCCACCGAATCATCGGTGAGTTACCGTCGGCGGTACCGGGATTCGGTGCGGGTATCGGCCGTGGCCGGACTGCTGCTCTTCGATGCGAGCAACCCGCGTTCGCTGGCCTATCAACTCGATCAGCTCGAGGCCGACTTCCAGGCGCTGCCCGGCGCGTCGGGATCCGCACGCCCGCAACGGTTACTTGCCGACGCACAGCGCATGCTGAGCCGCGTCGACCCGGCCGATCTGGATAGCACCGACGCCGAGGGCAGGCGTACCGAACTGGCCGAGCTGCTGGAGGGTGTGCACTTGCGGTTGCGCAAGGTCTCCGAATCGTTCGAGACGACGAGACTGGCCCTGCCGGTTGGTATCCAGCCGCTGTGGGGTAGCACGAGGGTCGTTGGATGATGGCGCCCAATGACGCGGTCCGGCGCTATCGGATCGAGCATCGCACTAATTACAAATATTCCGACGAGGTCAGCAGCTCCTACGGTCGCGCGTATCTGACGCCGCGGGAGTTTCCCGGGCAGCGCCTGCTCGCCCACGAGATCCATATCGATCCGATGCCATCGGACCGGTCGATCGGCACCGACGTGTACGGCAACACCACCTCGTATTTCCATGTCACGGCAGAACATACGAAGCTGGTGGTCATCGGTGCCTCGACGGTCGAGGTGCAGGTACCGGACCGGAGCGCGATCAGCGCGACCGACAAACCGTGGGAGCAGGCGCGTCCGAACACCGCGAACGGCCCATTGGTGGTCGAATTCACCCTCGACCTGCATCCGCCCGAAATCACCGCCGAGGTCACCGCATACGCCGCCGAATCTCTGACCCCCGGTCGGCCACTGCTGGCCGCGGTGACCGAACTCAATACCCGCATCTACCGGGACTTCACCTACAAGTCCGGCTCGACGACGGTATCCACCAAGGTCGCCGACGTCTTCGCGGTCCGTGCGGGCGTCTGCCAGGACTTCGCCAGAATCGGTGTCGCCTGCCTGCGCTCACACGGCCTCGCTGCGCGCTATGTATCCGGTTATCTGGCAACCGATCCGCCGCCCGGTAAGGAGCGCATGATCGGCGCGGATGCGACGCACGCCTGGTCGGCGGTGTGGATGCCCGGTGATACCGCGCACGACCGGACCGGTCACTGGATCGGCTTCGACCCGACCAATGACCAGCTCGCCGACGAGCGGTACGTAACCGTCGCCTGGGGCCGCGATTACGCCGATGTGCCGCCGCTGCGTGGCATCATCTATACCGACGCCAAGGAGAGCTCCATCACCGTATCCGTCGACGTCGCGCCGGTGGAGGTGTAGCGAAATGCGCGATTTCACCTGCCCGAACTGTGGACAGCAGTTGGCCTT
Source organism: Nocardia sp. NPDC004278 (assembly GCF_053602975.1). Classification (NCBI taxonomy): domain Bacteria; kingdom Bacillati; phylum Actinomycetota; class Actinomycetes; order Mycobacteriales; family Nocardiaceae; genus Nocardia; species Nocardia sp. NPDC004278. Next base: position 66,899 of record NZ_JBSGEQ010000006.1, on the reverse strand, counting down.
CGAGAACTCCGTATGCCTGTCCTGTTTCAGCCCACTGGGTTTCAGTCTCGCCGACCGCGCGCTGGTGGTGATCGGCGATCCGCCCGGTGACGCGGCGGTGGACCGGTCGGCCGGGGTTGTCGATCGCGAGCGCTTCCGTCTCTGCGACAACCTGCATGTGGCGGAGTGCAATTGGCTGGTGCCGCTACCGGGCGAGTCGGGCGTCTCGGCCGGTGCGGTCGAGCCGCCGCCCGGGACCGAATCCGGTGCGGCACCCAATGCCTGGCAGAGCACCGCCACACCGGCACCCGATGACACTGGGGGACCGCGACTTTGCGAGTCCTGCCGCCTGACCCGGACCCGGCCCAATGATCTCGACGCCGCGGGTATGCAGGCCTTCGCCGAAGCCGAGGCGGCCAAGCGACGATTGATCATGGAACTGGTCGAACTGGGTCTGCCGATCGTCGGTCGCGATAGGAATCCGCAGACCGGCCTGGCCTTCGATCTGCTCTCCAGCGCCACCGACCACGTCATCACCGGCCATGAGAACGGTGTGATCACGGTGGATCTGGCCGAGGCCAATGACCCCCATCGCGAACAGTTGCGCATCGAAATGGATGAGCCCTACCGCACCCTGCTCGGCCACTTCCGCCACGAGATCGGCCACTACTACTTCGACGTGCTGATCGCCGATGACGATGCCGGGCAACGCTTCCGGAACCTGTTCGGCGATCCGAACGCGGACTACCAAGCGGCCTTGGACCGCCACTACGCCGAGGGCGCGCCGGCGGGCTGGGAGATCAACTACGTCTCGTCCTACGCCAGCATGCACGCCGCCGAGGACTGGGCCGAAACCTTCGCCCACTACCTGCACATCCGCGACACCCTCGACACCGCGGCCGCTTTCGGGTTCGCTCCGGCGGGCGCCACGCTGGACCGGCCCCAGGTGGGCCGCGCCGGCTTCGACCGCATCATCGACCTCTGGCTCCCACTGGCCTGGTCACTCAATATGGTGAACCGCTCCATGGGTCACGACGACCTCTACCCCTTCGTCCTGCCCGACCCGGTGCTGGAGAAAATGCGGCTGGTCCACGACCTCTGTGCCACTGCCGACCCCCGCTGACCGCGCGCACCGTGCGCGCGCGGTTCTACGCCGTGCTGCGCGCTACCTAGCCGACGCCATTGGTCGCGATCATATGTTCCGCAATGCCTTCCGGTGCCCACTGGTTTTGCGCCAGCGCCTCGTATACGCAGACGAGTAGCAGAATCCGGGCCCGCTGTCCGGCCGTCAATTCGGTATCCAAATAGGATTCCTGGGCTCGCAGGCCGGTGCCGGATGCCCGGCGCGGGCTCGGCTCCGATAGCAGCCAGAACAGCTCCGGCCCGATCAAAATGGAGCGTCCGCCGGTTTCGGTGAACCACCGGGACGAGTATTCGATCATCAGCTCGGTGAATGCTTCGCCGTTGTTGACCGATTCGGCGAACTGGTTCAATGCGCCCGATCGATCGATACCGCTCTGGATCACCGACGCGAGTCGGCCTGCGATCTCCCGGAATTGATCTATGCCCTGGTCTTGCCAAACGTGGAAAGCCATCGTTTCTCCATCGACGTGTCCGATTGTGGCTGGAGCAGTTCGAGCAGGGTGAGCAGCTCAGGCGCGGTCTACCGCCCAGACGAGCGGTCCGCTCTCGCCTGTGCTAGATGGGGTCGATCTTGGTCTGGCCGTTCGGCCCGGCGGTCGCGAACGTCGGCGTGATTCGCGGCGATGCCGAGTGGACGGTCCCGGGCTGTGCGCTGGTCAGCATCTTCTTGGGAGCGACGAGCAGCGGGTCGGTCGTCGCCAGGATCACGGGAATCCGCGTCGGCACGACGCGCTCGGGCGGCGGTGTCGGGTCCGAATCGTCCTCGGTGTCCCAATCCTCCGCTTCCGCTGGGTCCCAATCCTCCTCCGCCACTTCGGCTTCATCCGGTAGCGGTGCTCGGTCGTGATCCTGTTGCGCTCGGTCGAAATTCTCGTGCGGTGCCGGGGCGTGGTCCTCGTGCGGTGCCGGGTCGTGGTCCTCGTGCGTCGGGGCGGGATCCGCGGCCCGTGCCCGCTCGCGTCCGCGCCCGAACAGCATCAGGGTGAGATGCACCGCGAACAGCATCGTCAGCGGCATGCCCGCGTACAGCGACAAAGACACGGGGCTACCCCCGATTTCGCGCGCGTACTCGATATTTCCGGCAACCGAAACCAGGGTCCAGACAACGAACAGTCCCGTCGCGTACCACCAGGCCGAACTACCCCTGCGGAAGGTGGCGGTGGCGATGATCGAACCGATGACCAAGCCGTCGATGGCGATCGGCACATTCGCGGCGAGCGCCGGCGCCACCAGGTTTCGCACCGACAGGTCGTGCAATGCGGCAAACGACATTTCGAATGACGTCAGTGCGACGATGCCGGTGACGATCGCCGAGGCATGTAGCGGACGCGGCCGCCAAGCCCGTAGTCGGGTAACCAGCGACAGCCGGTAGTCCTCCGGTGCCGAATGCTCCTCGAGCCGATCCGATCTCGCTGATGTGATCGTCGCCATAGCGGGAGCGTATCGTGCATTACTCGGTATTCCGCTGAAGCCCTAGGCGAAAAGCGCCTTGTGTTGCGCCCATAGCACGCCGGGCGACCACCCGGCCACGCAGGCTGTCCCGCTGTGCGCGGAGCGATCACCCACGGCCGGCCGCGCAGCGGTGATCAGGCGCGCAGGCGTTCGCGGCGCAGTTGGTCGACCTCGGGCAGGTGCAGTGGCGGGAGTTCGTCGACGCCGAGGACGCGGCGCAGGAGCAGATCGGCGAGTTCTGGATTGCGGGCCAGGGCTGGACCGTGCATGTAGGTGCCGATGGTGGAGCCCTGGACCACACCCTCCAGGCCGTCGCCGACACCGTTGCCCACGCCGCGGGTGACGTGCGCGAGACCGGTCGCGTCGCCGCCGAGTTTGGTTCCGCCACGGTGGTTTTCGAATCCGGTGAGGGCGGCGGTGAGGCCGGGGAGCAGCGGGGTCGTGGTCACCTCGCCGATCGCGCGCTTCGGCTGCGGCGAGGTGGTGACATCGATGAGGCCGACACCGTCGACACGCTCGCCGGAGGAGGTCTCGTACCAGTGGCCGAGCACCTGGATGGCGGCGCAGATGGCAAGTACCGGAGCGCCTTTCGCGGCGGCCCGCTGCAGACCGGGGTGGCGCTGCAGATGCCGGGTGGCCAGCCGCTGCGCCGAATCCTCCGCTCCGCCAAGGGTATAGATGTCCAGTGATTCGGGAACCGGGTCGGCGAGGGTGATTTCGACGATCTCCGCGTCATGGCCGCGCATGCGCAGCCGCTGGCGCAGGACCAGCGCATTGCCGCCATCGCCGTAGGTGCCCATCACATCGGGCAACACCAAGCCGATACGTACGGTCGATTCGCTGCGCGATGCGCTCATGCCTGCTCCTCCAGATCGCGGTTGAGATCCCGGAACGCGGTGTAGTTCGCCAGCACCTCGACCCGTCCCGCCGGACAGGATGCAATGGCGCGCAACGGATCCGGCACCATGGTGTGCTCGACCCCGGCATAGGTGAGGCGCACCGCGAGGTCGGTGGCCCGCTCACCGGCGGCCACCACCTGCACGCCCTCGAAATGCTCGAACCGCACATCCCACAGCCAGGACAGATCCTCGCCGTCGGGCACCTGCCCGTTGACCGCGATCACCAGACCGGCCGAATCGGGCTCGATCATCGACAGCGCCTCCTGCCAGCCCGCCGGATTCTTCGCCAGCAGCAGCCGGGCGGCATGCTCGCCGACCTGCACGGTCCGGTAGCGGCCCGCGATCTCGCGCACCGTACCCGCCGCGGTCGCCGCTGCCGCCGGATCCGCACCGAGTGCGACCGCCGCGGCGACCGCCTGTGCGGCATTGCCCTTATTGGCCCGTCCGGGCAGCGCCAACTTCAGCGGCAGCCGGATACCGTTGGGCCCGACCAGTTCATCGCCATCGAGCCACCAATTCGGCTCGGGCCGCTCGAAATCCGTGCCGGTGCTGCGCCAGTGCGCGCCCTCCCACACGATCGGCTCACCGCTGCGCGGACAGCTCGTCGCATCCATCGACCAGCCGCTGCCCGCCGCCACCCAAACGACATTCGGATGGTCGTAGGCAATGGAGGTGACCAGCACATCGTCACAGTTGGCGATCACCACGGTCTGCGGATGCCGTGCCAGCCCCGCGCGCAGCCTGCGTTCGATCATATTGATCTCGCCGACCCGGTCCAGCTGGTCGCGGCTGAGGTTCAGCAGGACCACCACCGACGGGTTCAGCGAATCGGTGACATGCGGCAGATGCAGCTCGTCCACCTCGATCGCGGCCAGCGGTGTGCCGCGGTGTGCGCTCAGCGCGGCCACGATGCCCGCGTCCATATTCGCGCCGTCGGCCTGGGTGGCGACCTTGCCGAGTGTGCTCAGTGCGGCGGTGGTCATCCTGGTGGTGGTCGACTTGCCATTGGTGCCGGTCACCAGCACGGTGCGCCGCCCGCGGCCGAGCTGATCCATGATCGTCTTATCGATCTGCAGCGCGATGAGCCCGCCGATCATCGATCCCTTACCGCGTCCCGCCTTCTGCGAGGCCCACGACGCCGCCGCCGCTGCCCGCAGGGCGAGCCGCCCGCGCACCGTTATGTCTGCCACGCCGCGAGTCTATGTGTTCTGCTCGCCGACGCATTCGCTGCGGGCCGCACGCTGGCCGGCAGTGACGGCGCTCACTCCTGGTACAGCTTGGCGTTGTAATTCTCCGGCGAGTAGTGGCGCTCCAGTTCCTCCACCGACTCCGTCACGTTGGTCTGGACCTCCTTGACCAGGCAGGCCGGACTGGGCAGGTTGTCCTCCGGCCACAGCTCCGGTTCCCACAGGTGACTGCGGATGAACGCCTTGGCGCAGTGGAAGAAGATCTGCTCGATATCGACCTCGATGGCCAGGATCGGGCGGTGTCCCCGCACCACCATGTCATCGAAATACGGAGCGTCGCGGACCAGCCGGGCCCGGCCGTTGATGCGCAGCGTCTCGCGGCGGCCCGGAATCATGAACAGCAGCCCGACATGCGGATTGCTGAGGATATTCAGATAGCCGTCGGCCCTGCGGTTGCCTGGTCGTTCCGGGATGGCGATGGTGGTGTCGTCGAGCACCTTCACGAATCCGGGCGGATCGCCCTTCGGCGAGGTATCGCAGTTGCCCGCGGCATCACTGGTGCTCAGGGCGATGAACGGGGTGGCGGCGATCCAGTCGCGGTCGCGCGGATGGAGTGCGATGCGCTCCTTGGTCGCGGCTCGCGGCAGCACCTCCCCGAGCAGCTGCCGCAGGTCGGCCGGTTCGGTGATCACTCCCCCGCCTCCCCGGAACTTTTGCCGGTCGTTGAGCACGTGCAGACTCCTGTTCCGGGCCGCCGGATACATGCTGAACGACTCTTGGGCGTACCCGACGAGTTACCCATGTGCTGACGAAATCAGTGATTACGTTGGCACTCTAAGGTGATTCGCGTAGCGAGTCCAGGGCTAGAGACGCACGTCGAACAGGTTCGGCTGGCCCGCGGCGTAGCGTTCGGCGTCGATGCGGCGCAGTGGTTCCAACTCGGGGACCCGGTAGAGGGTGAACTTGCGGCAGCGCTCGGCATTCGAGCCGGATACCTCGAGAATGGCGTTGACGGCGTCGCGCGCGGATTCGTTGGCGCCCTCCATGGTCGCGAGGTCGACATTGGTGCGCACGTAATCGCCTGCCAGAAAAAGATTTTCGAGCGCGCCGTGCGGCTCCGGTCGGCAATCCCAGGAACCGGCGGTATTGATCAGCAGCGGGTCGGCATTGGCATTGCGCCGCTGCGATTCCTGCCAGCTGATGCCGGTATCGAGGAACCACGAATGCAGATCGCTATCGCGCAGCAGCTCACCGCGATCGTTGAGATGGGCGGTGAGCTGGGCCCATACCTCGCGGGCGATCTCCTCGTGTGTGCACTCCTTGGCGGGTTTGCCGTAGAGCATTCCGGGGGTGTTCCAGTCGGAGATATCGACCGAAAGACAATCCTGCACGGTGCCGTCGCCGAATTCGGTGAGTTTGCGCGTCCAGAGCTGATTCTGGGTGATCGAGGTGAGCGACCACGGTGCATCGATATAGGCGGTGTGACCGCGCGAAATATCCATCGGCCTGCGCAGATAGAACTGGATACCGTTCATCCAATCGACGAACAGTCGATCCATCGCGGCCAGTTCCGGACGCACCGCGAGCACGTCGGGCGACCACAGTGCGCGGGCCTGTTCGGCGGGCAGCGCCACCACGAAATAGTCGGCGTCGACACCGTGCGTGGTACCGGTCTCATCGACGACGCGGGCCGAGGCGATGCGCCGATCGCGCACATCGAGCCCGCGCACCTCGGTGCCCATCGCGAATTGCACACCGAGTTCGCGCAACCGCTGCACCCACGGATCGATCCAGACCGAATTGGTCGGGCCGTTCAATACCCGGTCCAGTGCGCCATCGTTGCCGACCTCGAAGGGGTTGCCCAGGAACTGTTCGCCCATAGTGCCGATGGTCCGGACGCTGGCGACATCCTCCTTCGCCGCCACCATGATGCTGGTCAACGTGCGCGAGAGCAGTGCACGGAATTCGTGGGAGCGCTCGTGCCCGCCGACAAAATCGCGCCACGAGGTGTATTCCCACTGGCCGTAGCGGCGGGCGTCGCAACTGGAATTGAAGACCAATAGTCGATCGGCGAAGTAGGCGCCCTCATCGGCGGGCATTTTCAGTGCCGTGGAAATCGTCGCGCCCACGGTTTCGCGGAACGACTCCGGAGTGAAACTCGTGCGGGCCTTCGGGCCGAGTGGTAGTCGGAAATCGTCGCCGTCGCGTCGCGCGAAACGTGCCTCGGGCACGCCGATAAGATTGTTCCAGACGCCATTCGGATTGCCCGCGTACGGAATTCGCCGCATCGTATCCGGAATATGTTGGTAGAAGCCGGGAAAGAAGCGGAAGCCGTGCTCACCGGGCAGGTCCGGCCGTCCCCCCGATCCGGTGCCCGGCACCGGAATGCTGCGCGCCTTGCCGCCGAGCGCGCGTCTCTCGTATACGGTGACCTGGAATCCACGCTCGGCCAATTCGTGCGCCGCGGTCAAACCCGCGACCCCGCCGCCGAATACCGCGACCCGCCTGCCGCCGGGACTCCCCGCGGCAGGCGCCGGTCTCAGCGCACCGGCCGACAGCGTCCCCGCCGTCGCTACCCCCATCGCGACCGTCCCGCGAAGCATTGCCCGCCGCGAAACGGCCCACCGTTGATCTGCCATGCGCTTGTTTGTGCCTAGCCTCGGGACCTGACCTCTACCGCCGCAAACACTGTAAAGCGGCAACCGGCGGGCACCCCGACCCACCCCTGACGCCGCCACCCGAACCCCGATCGGTCTGACTTTCGGCAGGTGCGCGATTACAGCGGGGCAGACATTACCGGGCTGTGCGAGCGACCCGAGTTAGTTCCTGGAACCGAGGTTGTACGCAACCTTCGCAGGTCGAGGCGTTGCGGTGGGCGGTGCTTTCGGTCTTCGGCGAAAGCGCCAGGTAGCTCGCTTGCGGTGGGCGTGTGTTGCTTATCGCAGGCTGTGTCGAGTGCTGTTCGGCGTAACCGGTTCGTCATGGCGCGACTGGCTGTGGCAGTGCTGTTGCAGGCCATGGTGTGCTGCGTGTCACTCTCAACTATGCCGATGGCTCGGCGTAACCGGTTCGCCCCGGCGTGCGACGCGGTGCGGCAACCCATTGCCGTGATGACGGTGCGCTGTTGCACATTGCCGTCGCCGAAAGGTCTACGCCGCGTTGGTGGCCGAATTCGATTCCTTCGGTGGGAATTTCGGCGAGATCGCCGCGAGTCGGCACTTGCGTGGCGCTGGGCGAGGTGCCGCTCGCTCGCGGGTGTCGTGGCTGCGTCGGCAAACCGAAACGGACCCGGGCCGGGGTTCGTTGTCGCTGGTGGGTCAGGCCTCGACCAATCGGGGTTGCCCGCCGAGAGGCCGATCCGATGCCGGAACGGTTGGAACCGATTCCGTTGTCGCGGGCGCAGCGCGGCGCCCGGCTTTCGTTGCCGCGAACGCGCCTGCGATCACGATTGCTCCACCGAGCAGCGATAGCGGCGTCGGGTCCTCACCGAATGCGGCCCAGGCGGCGAGGATGCCGACCACCGGGACGAGCAGGGACATCGGCGCAACAGTGCTGGCCGGGTAGCGGCTCATCAGGTAGGTCCACAGACCGGAGCCTGTGATGGTGCCGAGCGCGACGATATAGGCGAGCCCGAGCAGTGCGTGCCAGCCGCTGGGGGAGGTGGCGTCGGTGAGTGCGCGCAGACCGGTTGTCGGTCCCTCGGTGAGTGCGGAGAGTGCGAAGAGCGGGATCGGTGGCACAACCGTCATCCACAGCGTGAGGTGCAGCGGGTTGACGCCACCTGATGTGGTGGCCAGCCGGGACCCGATATTGCCGAAGGCCCAACCGAGCCCGCCCGCCAGTGTCAGCACCACCGGCAGCAGTGCGGCATGCTGTGCCCGATCGACCCCGATCACCACGATGCCCGCCACCGCGACCGCAAGGCCGAACAGCTGCGTCCCCCGCAACCGCTCCCGCAGCAACAGCGCACCGAGCACAACCGTGAACGGCGCCGAGGACTGCAGCACCAGCGAGGACAACCCGGTCGGCATCCCCGCCCGCATCGCCGTGAACAGGAACGCGAACTGCAGAATCCCGAATCCGATGCCGTACAGCAGAAACCATCGCATCGGTACTTCCGGACGCGGAACGAACACCACCACCGGCACCGCGATCACCACAAACCGCAGCGCAGCGAAAAAGAACGGCGGAAAGTGGTCCAGCCCCACCCGAATAGCAATGAAGTTCAGCCCCCAGAGCACCACAACAGCGAGCCCGAGCAGTCGATCACGATTCGTCACGTTCTTTATCGTGAGTAATAAAACAAATAAGAACAATCGAATAAATATGCACTATCAATGTAGCATCACTTAATGGTCTCCAATCCTGAATCCCGTCGAGCCCCTGCCACAGGCGCGGTCCGGGGCACAGCGTCGGAGAACGTTCGAGTAGGGCCGCCGATGGCGGTTGAGCGGCTGCGGGTGCTGCGCGAATTCGCGGATCGCGGGACGATCGCGGCTGTCGCGGAGGCGCTTTCGATGACGCCGTCTGCGGTGTCGCAGCAGCTCAAGGTGCTCGGCAAGGAGGCGGGCGTCGCCTTGCTCGAGCCCGATGGTCGGCGGGTGCGCCTCACCGATGCGGGGCACGCCCTCGTCGTGCGCGCCGACGAGGTGCTCGCCGCGATGGACCGCGCCGTGGCCGAGATGGCCAACTATCGCGGCTCTGCCCGCGGTCGCGTCCGCGTCGCGTTGTTTCCATCCGGCGCCGCACTATTGCTGCCGCGGGTGCTGCCCGCTCTCGCCGACAGTGGCGTCGAGGTCATCGCCCGCGACGAGGATGTTCCGCCGAGCGAAGTGCCGCGTCTGCTCGCCGACTACGACATCGTCCTCACCCACCGCGACGAGCGCTCGCCCGGTATCGCGGGCCCGCGTGTCAGTACCACCGTCATCATGCGCGAACCCACCGATGTCGTTGTCGCCCTGACGCATCCGCTCGCTGGCCGCACCGAGGTAACGCCCGCCGAACTCGCAGAGGAAACCTGGCTGAGCGTCCGCGGCGGCTTCCCGGTCGACGATGTCCTGCGCTCCATTGTCACCATGACCGGCGTCCAACCCCGTATCGCCCAGCGCCTCAACGACTTCCGCGTAATCGAAACCCTGGTCGCCGCCAACTACGGCGTAGCCCTCATGCCCCGCTGGGCTGTTGCCCACCCCAACCTCGCGGTCCTACGCCTCTCCGGCGTCCGCGCCGCCCGCCTCTACGAACTGGCCACCCGCCCCCACGCCCCCACCCGCCCCGCCATAGCCACCGTCCTAACCGCCTTCCACACCGCCGCCCGCCAAGTAACAGCCGAATAATGTTCTGCGCCAGTGCCGGAGGAGCGGGGCGGCCGGTTTGTGGGGCTAGTAGTGGCGGGGTGGGCTCGGGCGGTACTGCTGGGAGCCCATGTAGCTGAAGTCGTCGGCGACCATGGCGGCCAGTTCGAGGAGGGCTCGGCGGGTTGGTTTGCTGACCAGTTCCAGGTCGATTTCGGCGCCCTCGGCGAGGTGGTCGTCGAAGGGGACCACCTGGACTGCTCGGGTGCGGTCCAGGAAGAGTTTGCGTAGTTGGTCCAGGTCGACGGTGGAGGCGCCGCGGCGAGAGGCGTTGACCACCACCACGGTTCGTTCGACCAACTTGCCGTAGCCGTGGTGGTCGAGCCAGTCCAGGGTGGCGGAGGCGCTGCGGGCGCCGTCGATGGCGGGGGAGGTCACGAGCACCAGCGAGCTGGCCATGTCCAGTACACCGGCCATTGCCGAGTGCATCAGGCCGGTGCCGCAGTCGGTGAGGATGATGTTGTAGAACGACTGCAGGATACCGATGGCCTGGCGGTAGTCGGCCTCGCTGAAGGCCTCGGAAACCGCTGGATCCTGTTCACTGGCAAGCACTTCCAGTCGGCTCGGCGCCTGGGAGGTATGCGCCCGGACATCGGAGTACCTGGTGATGTGGCTGTCCTCGAGCAGGTTGCGCACGGTGGAGCGGGTCTGCCGCGGCACCCGGTGCGCGAGCGTGCCGAGGTCGGGATTGGCGTCGATCGCGATGACCCGGTCGCCGCGCAGCGAGGAGAACGTCGATCCGAGCCCGACCGTGGTCGTGGTCTTGCCGACGCCACCCTTGAGCGAGAGGATCGCGATCCGATAGTCGCCGCGCACCGGCTGATTTACCCGGTCGACGAGATCGCGGTAGACGACATCCGCCGCGGACTCACCCGGATTGATCATGCCGCCGGAGGCCTTGTGCACGGCCCGGCGCCAGCCACTGCGCGGTGCCTTGCGGGCCCGCTTGAGCAGATTCAGATCATTGACCGAATGCCCTGGCTGCCCAGGTTGCGGCACATGCTGCGGCTGGAACGGCTGCTGCGGCTGATACGGATTCGGCGGCCCGCCTTGCCATCCGGGCGGCGGCCCCTGCTCGGCGTACGGCATCTGACCGGTATTCGGCCCCTGATCCACATAGCCCGGCGGACCCTGTTCCGCATAGGGCAGCTGCCCGGCGTGTGGCTGACCCATGGGCGGTTGCCCCATCGGCGGTTGCCCCATGGGCGGCTGCTGATACATCGGCGGCTGCTGCACCGGCGGTGGCGGCGCCCAGCTGTAGATCGGCCCACTCTGCGGTTCGCCGTGACCATCCTGCGAGACCCGCCGGACCAGCCCATCGGGCCCGATCTCCTGCCGGAACTCACCATAGGACGGCTCGGGCTGCACCGGGTGGCTACCACTCTGCCCAGGACCCGGCTGCGCGAATTGGCTGGTGCTGTAAGGCCCGTACGGCTCCGGCGCACCGGGCGGCGCGAAGCCGTCGGGCGGTCCGTACTGCTGTGGCATCCCGGCCTGCGGGTAGGTCGTGGTCTGATCCATCGGCCCCGCGGGGTATCCGGCGAACTGCCCGGGCTCCGACTGTGCGGGCTCGTCGGGCTGCTCGGATTCGTGCTGGTCGGTGGCCTCGGCGGTCTCGTGCCCGTCGCCTGCGTGCTCGGGTGCCGCGTCGGCGCTTGCGGATTCGGCCGCCTCGTCCTGCGCCGCGTGCTGACCCGAGGAGTCGGTGGTGACCTCGGCCGTATCCACCGAGTGACTCTGCAGCCAGGGCGGAGAAGTCGGGTTGTGGTCGTTAGTTGTCACTGTTCCCCCATCTGCTCGGAATTCGAGCAGAGAGCTCGGCGCTTGAATGCGAATCAACGCTAGCACGGGGTTCATGCCCCCGCGCCGTGGTGTATACAGCAGACGCGCCGGGTGACACGCCGCCACTACCACTGCTAGCAGGTGGCTCGAAAACACTGATCCAACAGCGAGTTCGAGACTCGGACGCCCGAATCGACAACAGATCGTCACCAATGGGCATCCTGGTCTCACCGTACTCCCCGGGCTCAGCCGAGGTGCCGGATCGCTCGGACCCGGCCCGAACGACCTCGGCCCCAACGAAGCCCGGGTCCATGAACTCGGCTCGAGCGAATGTGTAGCAGCGCATCCTGATTCGCTGACGCGGTGACCGGCACAGCGAGTCCACATCGGTATGAGGGCGATCACATTTCGTCACAGCCGAGTGCCGCCCGGCGTCTTGTGGCCATGACGAATACGGAACAGACCTCGGTGCTGATCACCGGGGCGAACAAGGGACTCGGACTCGAGGCGGCCCGGCGGCTCGGCGAACAGGGTTGGACGATCTTCCTCGGATCGCGTGACGAAGCCCGAGGACGAGCGGCGGCCGAGAGGCTGACCGCCGATGGCGCGAACGTGGTCCTGGTGCCGCTGGATGTGACCTCGGACGAGTCGGTGGCCGACGCGGTCGGCCTCGTCCGCGAGCACACCGACCGGCTGGATGTGCTGATCAACAATGCCGGCGCGCCCGGGCAGATCATCGCGCCCGCGGACGCGACGGTCGACGAAATTCACTCGGTCTACGACACCAACGTGTACGGACCGATCAGGGTCACGCGTGCATTCCTGCCCTTGCTGCAGAAGGCGGACAATCCGCGGGTGGTGATGGTGTCCAGCGCCGCCGGTTCCTTCGCGGTCGTGACCGATCCTGAGCAGCCCGTGTCGAAAATGCACGAGCTCGCCTACACCTCGTCGAAAGCGGCGCTGAACATGATTACCGTTCGGTACGCCCAGGCGCTGCCGCAGATCAAGTTCAATGTCGCGACTCCCGGAGAAGTCGCCAACCACACCTTCGCCGCCACCGATATGAACAATCACACCGGTCAGCTGACGGTCACCGAGGGCACCGACTCGATCGTCGGACTTGCGATGATCGACGCAGACGGTCCGACCGGGATCTTCGTCGACCGCCTCGGACCTGTGGCGTGGTGACCACCTCAAACCGCGAGGCTGTGAACCGGTCCATGAGGGGAATTCGGCCCGAGCCCTACCAAATGGGGCTCGGGCCGAGTTCGGGAAGTGGTTGCGCGCCGCTGACATAGCAGCGCTTCAGCGCGGCAAGACCGCCTCAGTGCGCCCGGTTGACCGCCGAAACAACAGCCCGCAGCGACGCGGTCGTAATGGACGTGGCGATACCTACACCCCAAACCACCTTGTCGCCGATCGCGCACTCCACATACGCCGCGGCCTGCGCGTCGTCACCGGCCGACATTGCGTGCTCGGAGTAATCCAGCACCCGCACATCGAAACCGACTGCGGCAATCGCGTCGACGAAGGCGGCGAGCGGGCCATTGCCCGCGCCGGTGATCTCCTGCTCCACGCCGTCGACCTTCACCACCGCGGCGATCGAGTCGACGCCGCCGTCGGTTTCCGAGGCGGTGACCTTCTGGCGCATCCGCTCCAGTGGGCGGATCGGGCTCAGGTACTCCTCGGCGAAGACGTCCCACATCTCCTTGGGCGAGACCTCGCCGCCCTCACCGTCGGTGATCTTCTGGATCGCCTGGGAGAACTCGATCTGCAGCCGCCGCGGCAGCACCAGCCCGTGGTCGGTCTTCATGATGTAGGCGACGCCGCCCTTGCCGGACTGCGAGTTGACCCGGATGACGGCCTCGTAGGTGCGTCCGACATCCTTCGGGTCGATCGGCAGGTAGGGCACCTCCCAGACGATGTCATCGACATCCGAATCGGCTGCGTCGGCCGCCACCTTCATCGCGTCCAGACCCTTGTTGATCGCGTCCTGGTGCGATCCGGAGAACGCGGTGTAGACCAGATCGCCGCCGTACGGGTGGCGCTCGTGCACCGGCAGCTGGTTGCAGTATTCGACGGTGCGGCGGATCTCGTCGATATCGGAGAAGTTGATCTGCGGATCGACGCCGCGGGAGAACATATTCATCCCCAGCGTCACCAGGCACACATTGCCGGTGCGCTCACCGTTGCCGAACAGACAGCCTTCGATGCGATCGGCTCCGGCCTGGTAGCCCAGTTCGGCGGCGGCCACCGCGGTGCCGCGGTCATTGTGCGGGTGCAGCGACAGCACGATCGAATCGCGGCGGGCCAGGTTGCGGCTCATCCACTCGATCGAATCGGCGTACACATTCGGGGTCGCCATCTCGACGGTCGCGGGCAGGTTGATGATCATCGGCTTATCCGGGGTCGGCGCGATGATCTCGGTGACCGCGTCGCAGACCTCCTTGGCGTAGGCCAGCTCGGTGCCGGTGTAGGACTCCGGGCTGTACTCGTAGCGCCAGTTGGTGTCCGGGTAATTCTTTTCGATCTCCAGGCACAGCTTCGCGGCATCGGTCGCGATCTTCTTCACCGCTTCCTGGTCCGCGCGGAACACCACACGCCGCTGCAGCACCGAGGTCGAGTTGTAGAAGTGGACGATCACATTGGCCGCACCGGCGCACGCCTCGAAGGTGCGCTCGATCAGCTCGGCGCGACACTGGGTCAGCACCTGGATGCTGACGTCCTCGGGAATGGCCCCGTCCTCGATGATCTCGCGGACGAAGTCGAAATCGGTCTGGCTGGCCGACGGGAAGCCGACCTCGATCTCCTTGTAGCCCATCCGCACCAGCAGGTCGAACATGCGGCGCTTGCGAGCGGGGCTCATCGGATCGATCAGCGCCTGGTTGCCATCGCGCAGGTCGACGGCGCACCAGCCGGGGGCGCGGTCGATGATCTTGTCCGGCCAGGTGCGGCCGGGCAGCGTGATCGGCTCGACTTCCTCGGCGAAGGGCCGGTACCGGAAGGTCGGCATGGACGAGTTCTGCTGCCGGTTCCAGGCGGGCTGGTCGGCCGGCGCGGGCTTGGATGGGGGTGTGATGGTGCGCGTGCCGGATACGAAAGCGTCAGCGGGGGACATGCGATTTCTCCAGGGTGTGGTGGATCCCAGTTATGGGGTCGACCGGCGCCGCAGAACCCCGCGACGGGAAGCCGGTCCGATCAGACCCCGTCGCGGCGGCCGAGAAGAAGTGCCCGCTGCATGATGTCGGCGAGTTTACAGTGCGGCAATGCGTCGATGAAAGTCCGGTCCCCATCGTCCGGTCATCCGACGTAACGATTAGCGTTCCGACCGGCTGGTGAACGCCGGTACGGATCCCTGTGAGGTCAACCACAGGCTCCGACGGGACGTAAGAGGTAGTTCAGATGACTTGGTTGGAACAACTGGCCGTTTTCGGCGCGGGTATCGCGGCGGGCGGCATCAACACCATCGTGGGATCGGGCACCCTCATCACCTTCCCGGTGCTGCTCGCCTTCGGGATCGCGCCGGTCACGGCGAATGTCTCGAACACCATCGGGCTGGTCCCCGGCGGAATCAGCGGCGCGCACGGCTACCGGCGCGAACTCACCGGACAGCGCGCCAGGCTGGTCCGACTCGGCACCGCATCCCTGCTCGGCGGCATCACCGGTGCGATCCTGCTGCTCACGCTTCCGGCGTCGGCCTTCAAGGCCATTGTCCCGGCGCTGATCATCGTGGCGCTGATCCTGGTCGTGGTTCAGCCGCGGCTGGCGCGCTGGGTGAAACAGCGCCGCGCGGCCGATATCGGTCCGCAACCCGAACACGGTGGCCTGATCCTGTTCCTCGCGATCTTCGCGTGCGGCATCTACGGCGGCTATTTCGGCGCGGCGCAGGGTGTGCTGCTGATCGGCTTACTCGGGGTGTTCGTGCACGAGGACATCCAGCGGCTGAACGGCGTCAAGAATGTGCTCGGACTGTTGGTCAACGCGGTCTCCGCGGTGATCTTCACGCTGATCGCCGATGTCGACTGGCGGGTGGCGGCGCTGATCGCCGTCGGCTCGATCATCGGCGGGCAGTTGGGCGCGAAGTTGGGCAGGCGGATGCCGCCCAATGTCCTGCGCGGGGTCATCGTGGTGGTGGGCAGCATTGCCGTCGTCCGATTGCTGATGACCTAGCACCGAGCGGCGCGGTGGTCGGTCCGAGGGCCGAGCGGCAATAGTCCTGTCGACCGGGTGAGTTCGACCTGAGGTGGAGGAAGTACGTGGCACTCGAGATGCGCAGCCCCTAGTGCGGACGTACTTGCGGCGGAGCAGGATTGGTCCGAAAGGAGGACGACGCGGACCGGGTCCGCAACGCAGGATGATCGGTATGCGTGGGTGGAAGATCGTCGGGTTGGCAGTGCTCGTCCTGGTGCCGTCATTGGTCGCGTGCACCCGGCAGAGCGAGGCGGTATCGCAGATCGCCGAACTCGTCGCACAGGCCGATGCGGCGCCGACCCCGAAACTCGATTGGGCGCAGTGCACCGAACCCGAGTTGAGCAGGTATCAGTGCGCCACCGCGGCGGTCCCGATCGACTATGCGCAACCCAGCGGCCCGACGCTGGCCCTCGCGATCATCAAACAGCCCGCCACCGACAAGGACCGGCGCATCGGCACCCTGTTCACCGCGGTCGGCGGACCGGGCGGTTCGGGCTTCAAATGGGCCAGCCACGGCGAGCTGTTCTCCGGTGAGGTGGCCCGCCGATTCGATGTGATCAGCTTCGACCAGCGCGGCATCGGCCGCAGCGGACGGGTGCGCTGCTTCCCGAATGCCGAAGAGCAGCACCGGTTCTGGTCCGAATTCCTACTGCCGCCGACCACCGCCGAACAGGAGGGCATCGCCGCGCGCAATGCCCGTGCGCTGGCCGCCGGATGCGCCGCGAACAGTCCGGAGCTGCTGCCGCATCTCACCACCGTCGATGCCGCCCGCGATCTGGATCTGCTGCGCCGCGCGGTCGGCGACGCGACGATGACCTATGAAGGCGGGTCCTACGCGAGTTATCTGGGCGAGGTCTACGGCGCGCTCTTCGGTGACCGGGTCCGGGCACTGAAACTCGGTTCGATGATCGACCCGGACGCCTACACCAACGATTCGTCCGCCCAGATCGCCGACTCCGCGGCGGGTACCGAGGAGGTGCTGACCGAATTCCTGCGGCTGTGCGCCGAAGCGGGCCAGCCGCGGTGCGCCTTCGCGGGCCCGGCCAAGACCGACGCCGCCGCACTGCGCACCCGCAACGAGGCCGTGCTCGACCGGCTGCGTCAGGGCCCGATCGAGGTCGGACAGGGTGAGCGCGCCCGCGCGGTGACCCTGGCCGAGGTGCTGCCCGCCCACGCCACCATGCTCTACGACCCGAAGGAAGGCTGGCCCGCGCTGGCCGAGCTGCTCACCGAACTCGAGCGCGGTCCGGCGGGCAATCCCGATGCGGTACAGCAGATTCTGTCCGCTGGCGGTTTCACCGATGACTTCCTCGACGCCTACACCGCGATCAGCTGCGCGGACAACAACTTTGGTCACGAACCCGAGCAATGGCCAACGCTGGCAACCGAACTCGCGAACACCGCACCGCATTACGGTGCCATGTGGCTGTATCTGCGCCAGGCCTGTGGGGCCTGGCCCGCATCCGCCAAGGGCTATCCGCAGCGCATCACCGGTCCGTGGATTCTGCGCTCGGATAAGCCAGCCCTGCTGTTCAACAACCGATTCGATCCGGTCACCCCGCTGACGGCCGCCCGCCGGGCCCAGCAGGAATTGGTCAACGCCAGACTGGTGGTCATCGAGGGCGGCTATGGTCACGAGGTGGTGGGCGACTGCGCGGGCCGTCTCCAGGAGCACTATCTCGTCGACCTGCAACTCCCCGCACCCGGTGCGACCTGCAAGCCGGATAGGGCACCTTTCGCCGACTGAACAGGCCGCGCGGCCTTCCGGTTTCGGGGTGCACGGCGGTCTCGGCAACCGCTGCCGCCGCCGGCGCATCCCCTCGGTCGACCAAGATCATTCCCAGCACTGTTCAGCGCACCGGAATCCCGGTAGTCTGCGCTCGGCCATGCGTGACGAGGGAGGTGGCCGGGTGCACAGACGTGCCTTTTTCAAGGCAGCAGGTACGGCCGCGATGCTGGGTGTCGCGGGTGCTGCAATGGGTACGGGCCCATCCGGTGCCGTAGATCCCATGTGGGACAACCTTTTCCGCATGTGGGTGCCGGAAATCTTTGCGCCACTTCCCGATCCGCCCGCGCATTCGCCCGCGATCGTGATCGGCTCCGGCTTCGGCGCCGCGGTCACCGCGCTGCGCCTGGCCGAGGCCGGTATCGCCAATACCGTGCTGGAGCGCGGTTCGCGCTGGCCCAATGACCCGTGGCGGGAGATCTTTACGGGCGACGATCTGCCCGACGGCCGCGGCTTCTGGCATCGCACCAACTTCACCGGCGTCACCAAGGTGCCGATGCATTTCGCCAGCTTCGGCGGGGTGCTCGACTGCACCCAGTACCCGGGCATCGACGTATGGCGTGCAGCCGCGGTCGGTGGCGGCTCGGTGATCTTCTCCGGTGCGATGGTCGCGCCCGAGCGCCGCTTCTTCGACCACGTCTTCGGCGGCACCGTCGACTACGGCGAAATGGACAGCGTCTATTACCCGCGCGTGCGGGAGATGTTGCGGCTCAGCCCGATTCCCGGCGACCTCTACGCGGCATCGCCGTTCGCGCATTCTCGGGCCTGGGACGAGCAGGTGCGCAAGGCGGGCTACCAGCCGCTCGCCAATGACTCGATCTTCAACTGGGATATCGTACGCGGCGAAATCGCTGGCACCACAAGGCCTTCCGCGACGGTGGCGCGCAGCAATCTGGGCAACTCCAATGGCGCGAAGTTCGACCTCAACCAGAACTACCTGCGCTATGCCCAGGACACCGGCAATTCCGCCACGTATCCGGGCCACCGCGTCGACTCCATCGCGCAGGAATCCGGCGGCCGCTACGCGGTGACCGTCACCAAACTTGCGCCGACCGGCGAGGTGATCGGCACCCGCACTCTCACCTGCGACCGCCTTTTCCTCGGCGCCGGTTCGGTCGGAACCTCGGAACTGCTGGTCCGGGCCCAGGCCACCGGCGCACTGCCGAACCTCAACGAGCACATCGGCGACGGCTGGGGCACCAACGGCGATGTGGTGCTGGCCCGCGGCGCCAGCCAGCTCGCCGGCTTCGGTCAGGGCGTGCCGAGCGTGAGCCGGATCCTGGACGAATCCGCGGTGCCGCTCACCCTCGAAAGTTGGTATATCCCGGGCATTCCGTTCGAGACCGGTGCGCTCGCCTCACTGGGCATGGTGCTCGATCCGGCCCGCGCGCGCTTCGGCTACGACCGCGCCCGCAATGCGGTCGGATTGTCCTGGTCGACCAAGAACCGTGACGATATCGTGGCGGCCGCCCGCGCGGTCGATCACCGGATCGCCGAACGCGCCAATGCCCTTGTCGAATACGGTGCCCTCGGCTACGACGCGAACAGCCTGTTCACCGCGCATCCGCTGGGTGGTGCGGTGCTCGGCCGGGCCACCGACGGCAATGGCCGCGTACACGGCCATCCCGGCCTGTACGTGATGGACGGTGCGGCCATTCCCGGCAGCACCGGCACGGTCAATCCGTCGCTCACCATTGCCGCGCTGGCCGAGCGCAATATCGAGGCGATCATCCGCGCTGGGAAGTAGCCCGGCGCGGCGCGTATTACTGTCGGCGGGACCGTTCGGCGTCGAAGGGATCCTCACGTGGCAACTCCAACCAGGCCGACCCGGTACGGCCTCGATGAAGGGCCGAAGCTGGACTTTCCGCGCAAACCACCCGCGCTGTGGTCGGATCTGGTGATGTTGGCGCTGGCCATCGTCTCGGTCGCGCTGGTCACCTGGGTCACCTTCTTCGACGTCACCGCGCACACCTACCGGGTGATCGTGGTCATCGACTATTCGGTATGCGCGATCTTCGCCGCCGAATTCCTGTGGCGCTGGCGGCGTGTGGGCTGGTCGTGGACGTTCCCGTTTATCTACTGGTACGAAGTGCTCGGCATGATCCCGGTGACCAGCCCGTTCTTCCGAGGGTTCCGGTTACTGCGGATAGTGGCGATCGCGGTCCGCGTCGGCCGGGTGGCCGATCGGGCGCTCGGTGAGCGGGTGACCGCGGCGGTGGTGAACCGCTTCGTGACGACCATCGTCGATGTCATCAAGCGCCCCATGACCATCGCCATACTCGACGAGGTCGCGCAGGTGCTGCGCGCGGGCCACTACACCCGCAATATCGCCGCGGCGCTGGAGGAGAACCGCGCCGAAATGGACGAGATGATCCTCGAACTCATCAAGAACGATCCGCAGGCCGGTCGGGTCCGCTACATCCCGTTCCACGACGAGATCATCCGGCTCATTGCCGACACCACATTTCGCATCGTGTTCCAGGTGCTCGCCGATCCGCGCACCGACGAACTGGTCTCGGACGTGATCCGCGAGAACGTGGATCAGATCCGGGACGCGGTGCACGCCGGGGTGCGCGTCGAGCCGTCCAACCACGGCCCGACGCCGTCCGAAGCGAGCGTGCGGCACCAGCTCAGCCGTGTGTCGCGTGCCTGATCTCATCGCGCGGCTGTGCGTAACGCATTGTCTCCCAAACGATCAGCAGCACCAGCACACCGCACAGTAGCGCCAGTGCGCCCAGTGCGGGCAGCGCGCAGGCCGCTGGGATCAGCGCGAGCAGCACCACCGCGGCCACCAGTCGCGGCACCGTGACATTGCGGGTCGCGTAGTGCTTGAATCCGACCAGCGCGATCAGATACAGCGCCACACCGCCGTACAGCGAGAACAGCGGGATGCCGTAGAGCGCGTCGTGCAAGGTGTGCGCCGATTCGTCGCCGACGTAGTAGAGCACCTTCTTCAGCCCGAGCGAGAGCAAGATGATCCCGGCGATCATCGGGAAATGCCAGAACGTGTAGGAGTTTCGGGCGATCTTGATCTGTCGTTCACCCTCGGCCCGCCGCAACTCGTGCTCCACCGACAGTGCCGCCACATCGAAATACGCCCACCACAGCAGACCCGATACCGCCAGCCCCAGCATCGATCCGACCGCGATCGGCCACGAAATCGGCAGTCCGGCAACGCCGATGCCGATCGAGACGATCGATTCGCCGAGCGCCACAATGATGATCAGTCCGTAGCGCTCGGAGAAGTGGCTCGGCGAATTCACTCGCCAGTCCTCGCCCGCCAGCAGGGTCCAGCCCATATCTCCGGCGATCGCTGCGATCCACAGCACGATCTGCACGGTTCCGGTGGTCATGGCGGCGATGACGAGCAGGGAGGTGCCGATGGTGATCGAACCCAGGCTCCACTTCAGAACCTGGTTGCGCAGTTGCGAATCCTCGGCGCTGGCCAGCAGGAACATGCCCAGGTGCACCAGGCGCACGATCAGATACGCGATCGCGAAGACCAGCGGCCCGAACCATCCGCCGGACAGATCGCGGAATGCCTCGGGGATGGTGAGCGCGGCCAGGAAGCCGCCGCCCATCGCGACGAACATGGCGACCCGGGCGATGCCCTCGTCCGCGCGTATCACATTGCCCAGCCAGGAGTAGGCGATCCACAGCCACCACATGACGGCGAGTACCAGCCCGGCGCGCAACATGTTCTTGGCGCTGGTGTCGTGTGCGGCCAGGTCGGTGACCATGGTGAAGGCGAAGACGAGCACGAGGTCGAAGAACAGCTCGAGCTGGGTGACCGACGCGTCCTCGGCTGTTGGCAGAAGTCGCGCCCGTTTGGAACCGATCATGGTGCACATGGTCGCATCCGAATACGACCGGTGCACCGTTGCCGGTTGCTCGAAAGAGCTCGGTTACACGGCTTGGAAGTTCTCGTTCTCGGTGAAGCCCTCGGCGAACTCGATGAAGTTCTGCACGATGGTCTCGTTCGAGCGGCGCATGGTCCGGCTCACCAGCATGCCCGGAATGGGGATCGGGACGTAGAGCTCCACGTGGTACCAGACGTCGGTGCCGTCCGCGCCCGCGGTGACCTCGAACCAGCCACCGCCCTTGACGCCGCGCGTGCTGTCGGTGACCTCCCAGGAGGACCGGATGTCGGTCCATTCGTACTCCAGCACCTGTAGATCCGAACTGCCCATCAGCTCCGCTTTGACGAATACCCGGCGCGGGCGTAGCTCGTCGTCGCGGCTCGCGACTCGCGCGTCGGTGTAGGAGGTCGACCACTCCGGGAGCATCTCTACCGCGGCCAATGCATCCATTACCTGCTCGGGATCGGCGTCGACGACGAAACGGATATCGGTCTTTGTACGCATTCCATACCTCCGCCCCCACCCAACTACATCGGCAAATTGTGCCCAGCGACACATTCGCAAGTCAACCGAGCGTCCGGTGCTCGGGACCACATGGGGCAGTTCCCGCTGCATATCTCGGGGTGATCACGATCGATTATGAACTGCCAGAACGTGTTCCGATTCAAATTCGATCAAACGGCGAAATCGTGGGTTCCAGTGGACTTGCCATCGGACCGGTCGGGGTATTCGTCCGCCGGGCCGGAAAGCCGACCGGCATCCGGCCGACGGTGATCGCGACGGCCGGCCGGGTGCCGATCGCGGGATTTCCGGCCCGGGCGTGGCCGCGCAGCAAAGAACGGGCCCGCCGCTAGCGGGCCCTCGGGCTTCGCGGCTCAGGGCATTGCGGGTTCGATAATCGCGTCCGGGCCCGGGTAGACGAGCGATTCATGCCCGTCGTCGAATCGCACCACGTAGGGCGGCGCTCCCTCGGGCCCCCGGACTTCGACGATTTCGCCATGGCGATCGCCCTGTCCCACAACGTGTCCATGCACGAGGAGCCGGTCTCCGACATTCGCCATCATGGCCCCATTATCGAATGGCAGTGACGTGTATCACAAGGGCTGCCGCATAACGCGGCGTTTCACTCGCTTCCGATGAGCCGATCGACCGCCGCTTCGATCAGCTCCTGGCTGTGCTCCTCGGTGAAGATCCCCGGCAGCGTGAGCCGGTCCACGATCAGCCAATTCAGTGCCAGATAGAGCAGAATCACCGACTTCTCGTCGCCGGGCATTCCGGCCTCGAGGTGGTTGCGCACATTGAATTCCAGATCCGCGCGCACCGCCTCGGTCATGACCGCGCGCAGCTCCGGTCGCCGGGTTGCCTCCAGGCGCAGCTCGAGCATGGCCAGGTAGCCGGTGCGGAACGCCTCGATGCGGCCGACCAGCTCCCGCATCAAGTCGGTGATATGCGCACGCGTCTTCGGGCCGGTGGTGAGTTCGGCCATGGTCGCCGCGCTCGGCGCCAAGCGCTCATAGAAGCGGCCGCCCGCCTGGGTGAGCAGGTCGTCGCGGCTGGCGAAGTAGTTCGACGCCGTACCCGCGGGCACCGCGGCCTCCTTGTCCACCGCCCGGAAGGTGAGCCCGCGCGCTCCCTCCTTGGCCAGTACCTCGAGCGCCGCGTCGAGCAGCGCCTGCCGTCGCTCGGGATTCGTCCGCACCACTTGACACCACTCCATTCGTAGTACTACATTTCAAATCACTACATACAGAGTACAACGGATCAGGCGGTTTTGATATGCGAAAGCTTGTTTACTACGTGGCCGTATCGCTCGACGGCTACATCGCGGGTCCGGCGGGGGAGTACGACTTCTATCCAATGGACGCCGAGATGACGACCTGGATCAACGAGCGGTATCCGGACTTCGTGCCGAGTCCCGCGCGACCGCACTTCGGGAGAGCGGTGGACGAACCGGCCAAGCGCTTCGACACCGTCCTGATGGGACGGGCGAGCTATGAACCCGCGCTGTCGGAGGGCGTCACCAGCCCATATGCGCATATGCAGCAGTACGTCATCTCGAGCACCCTCGGACCGATCGACGATCCGAAGGTCGAGGTGGTCGCGAGCGATCCGGTCGCTCTGGTGCGGCGGTTGAAAACCGAAGAGGGCGGCGATATCTGGCTGTGCGGCGGCGGCAAGCTGGCCGGGGCGCTGCTCGGCGAGCTCGACGAGATGATCATCAAGAGCTATCCGGTCGTCGCGGGTGGCGGCATCTCCGCCTTCTCGGGCGCATTCGACCCCACCCTGTTCACACCCACCCAGCGCCGGGAGTTCGGCAATGGCGCCCAGGTCACCTGGTTCTCCCGGGCCTGATCATCCAGCGGCACGAAAGAGGTATCGGTATGCGAAAACTCGTCTACTTCGTCGGCATGTCCCTCGACGGCTACATCGCGGGTCCCGGCGATGACGTCAGCTTCTATCCGGTCGGTGATGACATGTGGGACTGGCTGAAAGCCGACTACCCGGAGACACTGCCCAGCCATGTGCGCCCGCATATCGGACTGGCGGTCGATGCTCCGAACCAGAAGTTCGACACCTTGGTCATGGGCCGGGGCACCTACGCCCCGGCCCTGGCCGTCGGCCTGACCAGTCCATACGCCCATCTGCGGCAGTACATCGTGTCGAGCTCCCTCGGCCGCATCGACGATCCGACGGTGGAGCTGGTCGACAGCGATCCCGTCGGGCTGGTTCGTCGCCTGAAGCAGGAGGACGGCATGGACATCTGGCTGGCGGGTGGTGGCAAACTCGCCGCGCAACTGCTCGGCGAGATCGATGAACTCGTCATCAAGAGCTATCCGGTGGTCGCCGGTAGCGGAACCCCGGCTTTCGCAGGTGAATTCGATCCGACACTGTTCGCGCCGACCGAGCGCACGGAGCTCGGCAACGGCACCCAGATCACCTGGCTGACCAGGGCCTGAGGCGTCGGCTCGTCGATGGTGCGGAGACACCGCCATTCGTCCCCGGCTGGGAGCGGGTGCACGCCCTGCGGGAACTCGATTCCGGACGGCCCGCCGATGCGATGGTCTGGTGTCGGCGCGAAGGGCGTTGGCAGCAGCGGCCTTCCGACGATCATGCCGTCTCCGGCCTGACCGATCCGCAGATCGCCGCGCAGCCGCGGATATGAAGGCTCTGGAGCGGGCCTTTTGGAGGAACGTTCGGGGCACCGTCGCAACGCATCTGGCCCATGTCTACGCCGCGCGCTCGGGATCGTCGATCGCACCGAACTCGCCCGGCTCGCACCCGGCGCCGGCGCCGGTCAGCCGCGCAGAAACGACAGGCGCACTTCCCGATCCGGATTGTCGACATTCAGATCGACCAGCGCGATCGACTGCCAGGTGCCCAATGTCAGCGCACCGCCGATGACCGGAACGGTGGCGTAGGGCGGGATCAGCGCGGGCATCACATGTGAGCGCCCGTGCCCGCGCGAGCCGTGCGCGTGCCGCCAGCGATCATCGGCGGGCAGCAGATCGCGCAGTGCGGCGAGTAGATCATCATCGCTGCGCGCACCGAGTTCCATAATGGCGATTCCGGCCGTGGCGTGCGGTACGAAGATGTGCAGGAGTCCGTCCGCGCCCGCCTCCCGCGCGAATGACGCACACTGCGGGGTGAGGTCGTATACGACCTCGGATCGTCCCGTGGTCACCTCGATCACCGTGCTCTTCATGGCGTCCATCGTCCTCCTCGGATGTGGCGGTGGAGCTATCCGGATTCGGTGTCGCGCAGCAGAGCGGTGACGCGCACCGCGGTCTCGTGCAGCCGCTGGAACACATTCAGTACGAGCTCCAGCTGCTCAGGGGTGTAGTCGGCCATCGCCGCGCTGAATTCCCTGGCCAGCACCTCGTAGTGCGGCGCGATCTCATCGATGCGCTCCCGGACCGCGGTGATGACGACGCGGCGGCGGTCCTGGTCGTCGTGTTCGCGCCGTACGTATCCGGCCTTCAGCAGCCGGTCGATCATCCGGGTGACGGCACCGGTGGTCAGACCGGTGCGGGTCGCGAGTTCACCGGCCGTGGCGGGACCGTCGAGTCGGAGCATGTTCAGGCAGCGCAGATCGGTCACGTGCATGCCGAGCCGATCGGCGACCGCCTGATGCATCATCACGCCGTCATTGGCGCTCTGCTGGGCCGCGATGGTCAGTGCCGTCGCCAAATCCACGCGTTCGGGCATCCCTTGACATCCTCTTCTCACTCGGTCAATATCTTACTCAGTCAACTATTTACTCGATCAGTTACTGAGTTGCTCAGATCTTACGCTGGTCGGATCCTGTTCCGGAGGTTGTCATGTCCGTTGATCAGCAGGCCGATGAGGCCGCGATTCACGCGTTGTTCGAACGTCAGAACGCGGCGTGGGCGGCGGGCGATGCCGAGGCGTACGCAACGGTGTTCACGCCCGACGCCGACTACGTCACCTGGATCGGCACCCATTTCAAGGGACGCGCGGCCATCCGCGATTCGCACACCCCGCTGTTCGTCAAATACCTGAAGAACACCCACCTGGAAGGCGAGATCACCCAGTTGCGGTTTCTCACGCCGGATGTGGCGCTCGTGCATGGCCGGGGCTGGGTGCTCGAGCCTCGGCAGCGCCGCACCCGCCGCGCCATGAAGGTGCAGACGACGGTTGTCGTTCGCGAGCATGGCGAGTGGCTGATCGCCGCGTTCCAGAACACGAAAACGCACCCGCTCATGGCAGCGATCGGCATCAAGATCGACTCGCGTCAGGCCCCCTCGACGCTGCCGGGCGGGGAGGTACCAGCAAATTAGATAGACCTCGGCCGGTACTCTGGGGAGCTGTTAGCAGCTGTTTGTCGATCTTGGAGGACCCTGTCGTGGCTCTCGTGGTTCAGAAGTACGGAGGATCCTCGGTAGCAACCGCCGAGCGCATCCGGCGCGTCGCTGAACGGATCGTCGAAACGAAGAAGCAGGGCCACGATGTGGTGGTCGTCTGCTCGGCCATGGGCGATACCACCGACGAACTGCTCGATCTGGCCCAGCAGGTGGCGCCAGCGCCGCCCGCCCGCGAAATGGATATGTTGCTCACCTCCGGCGAGCGCATCTCCAACGCGCTGGTCGCCATGGCCATTCACTCGCTCGGTGCCGAGGCCCGCTCGTTCACCGGCTCGCAGGCGGGTGTGATCACCACCGGATCGCACGGTAACGCCAAGATCATCGACGTCACCCCCGGCCGGGTCCGCGCCGCGCTGGACGAGGGGCTGGTCGTGCTGGTCGCCGGATTCCAGGGCGTCAGCCAGGACAGCCGCGATGTCACCACGTTGGGCCGCGGCGGTTCCGACACCACCGCGGTCGCGCTGGCCGCGGCGCTGCACGCCGACGTCTGCGAGATCTACACCGATGTGGACGGCGTCTTCACCGCCGACCCGCGGATCGTGCCCGACGCCCAGCAGTTGGAGCAGGTCTCCTATGAGGAGATGCTCGAGCTCGCGGCCTGCGGCGCGAAGGTACTCATGCTGCGCTGCGTGGAATACGCGCGCCGCTACAACGTTCCGGTGCATGTGCGCTCGTCCTATACCGACAAGCCCGGCACCTACGTCTATGGATCGATGGAGGACATCCCCTTGGAGCAAGCAATCCTCACGGGCGTCGCGCACGACCGCAGCGAGGCCAAGGTGACCGTGGTCGGACTGCCGGACGAACCGGGCTACGCCGCCAAGGTGTTCCGCGCGATCGCCGACGCGGAGATCAATATCGATATGGTCCTGCAGAACATCTCCAAGATCGAGACGGGCAAGACCGATATCACCTTCACCCTGCCCAAGACCGAGGGCGCGCGTGCGGTGGAGATGCTGACCAAGCGTCAGGACGAGATCGGTTTCTCGCAGGTGCTCTACGACGACCACATCGGCAAGGTCTCGCTGGTCGGCGCGGGTATGAAGAGCCATCCGGGCGTCACCGCCACCTTCTGTGAGGCGCTGGCGAATGCGGGTGTGAACATCGATCTCATCTCCACCTCCG
The DNA here is from genome assembly GCF_053602975.1 of Nocardia sp. NPDC004278. NCBI lineage: Bacteria > Bacillati > Actinomycetota > Actinomycetes > Mycobacteriales > Nocardiaceae > Nocardia > Nocardia sp. NPDC004278. The sequence continues at coordinate 39,258 of NZ_JBSGEQ010000006.1, read as the reverse complement.
AGATCCGGATCTCGGTGCTGGTCAAGGACACCGAACTGGACGAGGCCGTGCAGGTGCTGCACAAGGCCTTCGATCTGGGCGGCGACGAGGTCGCCGTCGTCCACGCGGGAACAGGACGCTGACTTGACCGGGTCGAGCGCGGAGGCGGCAGCGCGGCGCAACCACGCAGCGCTCCAGGTCAAGTCGAAAGGGGCACACTGATGGGCGTACGGGTAGGAGTCGTCGGCGCGACCGGACAGGTCGGCGCCGTCATGCGAAAACTGCTGGAGGAGCGCAACTTCCCGGCCGATGAGGTGCGTTTCTTCGCCTCGGCCCGCTCGGCGGGTAAGACCCTGCCGTGGCGCGGCGGCGAAATCGTGGTCGAGGACACCGAGACCGCCGATCCCACCGGCCTGGATATCGCGCTGTTCTCTGCGGGCGCCACCATGTCCCGGGTGCAGGCCCCGCGCTTCGCGGCGGCCGGTGTCACCGTGATCGATAACTCGTCGGCTTGGCGCAAGGATCCCGAGGTCCCGCTGGTCGTCAGCGAGGTGAATCCGGAGCAGACCCGCAATCTGGTCAAGGGCATCATCGCCAACCCGAACTGCACCACCATGGCTGCGATGCCGGTGCTCAAGCCGCTGCACGACGTGGCCGGACTGCAGCGCCTGGTCGTTTCGAGCTACCAGGCGGTCTCCGGCAGCGGTCTGGCCGGTGTCGAGGAGTTGGCCTCGCAGGTGCGCGCCGTGGTCGACGATGCCGAAAAGCTGGTGCACGACGGCAGTGCGGTGCAGTTCCCGGCCCCGAACAAGTACGTCGCGCCGATCGCCTTCGATGTAATCCCGCTTGCCGGTTCGCTGGTCGACGACGGTTCCTTCGAAACCGACGAAGACCAGAAGCTGCGCAATGAGAGCCGCAAGATCCTCGGCCTGCCCGACCTGCTGGTCAGCGGCACCTGCGTGCGCGTCCCGGTCTTCACCGGCCACTCGCTGTCGGTGAATGCCGAATTCGCCGAACCGATTTCGGTCGAGCGCGCCAAGGAAATCCTCGCCAAGGCCCCCGGTGTCCAGCTCACCGACGTGCCCACCCCCTTGGCCGCCGCAGGCAAGGACGACTCGCTCGTCGGCCGCATCCGCCGGGATCCGGGCGTCCCCGATGGCCGCGGCCTCGCGCTGTTCATCTCGGGTGACAACCTCCGCAAGGGTGCCGCCCTCAACACCATTCAAATCGCCGAAGTCCTGTTGGCCCAGCGCTGACCTCTGACCGTGCGGGCCGTTCCGATCGCGAGATCCGAACGGCCCGCGCGGTATGCGGCGCTCCGAAGATCGCAACGCTTATACGGAGCAGCCCATAGGGTCGATGAGGCTCGCCGTGCGGGTTACGTTGGCAGCAGTTCATGGTGGCGGTGTGCGTTGCGAATGGCATCGTCGAATCATGACGATGGCGTAATGGTCGCGCGGCGAGCTCCCGGCCGCGCCATGTGATCCGAGCTGGACTGGGCCCAGGATCGACCTGGCGGGCTGCCGATGAGGCTCGCTGTGCAGGGCCACGTTGGCAGGGTTTGGGTGATGGCCATTGGCGGCGGGGCAGTTCGCCTTCTTCCATTGCAACGCTTGCGTACCGTGCTGTACAGAGCAGTTCATGGTGGCGTGCACCGCGAATGACATTGTCGGATCATGAACATCGAGTCCTGCTGTCGGGTGCGGACTTCGGCGCACCGGTCGCGCGACGAGATGTCGGCCGAGCCGCGGGATGTGATCCGATCTGGACTCGATCGACCCACGGGCTGTCGATGAGGCTCACCGCTACGTTGGCAGGGTTTGGGTGATGCGCCACAGGCGGCGGGGCAATTCGCCTTCCTCAAAGGAGTGGATCTGGGTCAGGTGCCATCCTTCGGCGACCTGGTCGACCAGGGCCCGGGTGAAGAAATGGACGGCGAATCCACCGTGCTCGTAGGTGTCGTCCCCGTATGCGATGCCGTTGCCGTAGTGTGCGTCGCCGACGTGGCGGACGGTGTAGACGAAGGTTCCTCCCGGTCGCAGGACTCGGCGGATTTCGGCGGTCAGCGCGAGGATGTCCTCGGTCGACAGGTTCATGCACAGCAGCATGTGGGCGAACACGCCGTCGAATGTGTTGTCGGGCAAGGGGATCGGTTCGCGCGCATCGTGTTCGATCGCCTGCACCCGGGTGCTGACGCCGGTGGTTTCGGCAGCGGCCTGTAGTTGAGTCAAACCGACCGTGCTGAAATCGGTAGCCGTGACCTGAAACCCGGATCGGGCCAGGTAGAGCGCATCGCGTCCGTGCCCGGCACCCAGTTCCAGAACATCGTGGACCCCGGCGGCGCGGAAAACGTCGCTGGCGTGGACGGCGGCTTCGGAGGGCTGTTCGCCGTACATGCCGGGATGGGATCGGTAGGTCTGATCCCAATGTTCGTGCTGGTCGCTGCCCATGCCCGACATACTCCATCACCCGAGACGGATCGGTCCGCATCAACGCATGGGAAATATGGCTGTCCACCCACCGCGACCGAGTTGCAGACCCGCCCGCCCAGTCGGGATCTGGTGGATCGATCGCGCAAGGAACTGACTGCCCACCGAGACATTCCACCTACCGCACCGGTTGGGCCTGAACTACAACGACCTCCACATGGGACACCCTCACTGCTCGCATAACCAATCGATCACCCACAACAACCCCCAGATCTCTCGAGAATGCGCTGATGCAGGGCCTTCTCGATGTTTGCCTGCATCAGAGCATGGTGATCACCTGTCCAGGTGGGACTGAGGGTGGGGGCGCATTCCGTCGAAGACGATGGCGAAGGTGCGGTGGCGTTGTTCCTTTGTGGCGCCGGTTTCGTGGGCGGCCAGGAAGGCGCCTTTGAGGAGGCGCATCAGGTCGTTTATGTCCATGTCGGGTCTTACGGCACCGGATTGTTGTGCGCGGGTTAGTAGTTCGCTGATGGCGGCGTTCAGGTCGTGGACCGGACCGAGGTAGCCGGGGGAGTCGTGGCCGCCGACGGCGTCGGCGAGGTCGCGTTTGACGCCGCCCTCGGTGACCATGCTGTCGAGGAAATCGAAGAAGGCGCGGCCGGGGTCGGGGGCGGTGGACAGGTCGCGGGCGTGGGTGATCATGCGCTCGACGCGGTCCACGATCGCGGCCTGGAAAAGGGCTTCCTTGGTGGGGAAGTGGCGATAGACGGTGCCCGCGCCGACGCCAGCGCGGCGGGCGATTTCATCCAGCGGCACCGAAATGCCTTCCTCGGCGAATGCCGCCTGCGCCGCGGCGAGTACCCGGTCGCGATTGCGGCGTGCGTCGGCGCGCAACGGGCGTGGTTCCTCGCGATCGGTCACAGCTCGCACCTCGCTGGCGCTCGATTCCGCTGCGACCGGTGGTGTGGTGTCTTGGGTTCTGTTGCTGCGCCCGGTCACGAGGGACGAGTTTACCGAAACCATTGACAAGCGGGGCGATCGTTCCGGATCATAAGCGGGGTAAACGTTCCGCTTAACTGAAGAAGGTGTTTTCATGGTCGAGACTTCGGTGGAAGGCCCGCGTGAGCTGGTCGAACGGATCTTTCGCGAGTTGCCTGCCCGTGATGCCGACGCATTCGTCGAGTTGATGGCACCGGATGCGGTATTCGAGATCCCCTTCGTCATACCTGGAATGCCCAACCGGCTGGTCGGGCGCGAGGAGATCCGGGCGCATCTCGCGCAGCGCTGGTCCGGAACTTCGGCTATCGAGGTGCACGGGATCTATCCACAGGTGTACGAAACAGCCGATCCCGAGGTGGTTTTCGTGGAGAACGAGGTGGATATGACGATGCCCGGTGCCGAGCGGGCGCGGGTTCGCACTTCCGTCAATGTGATTCGCGTGCGCGACGGTAAGGTCACGCTGTTCCGCGACTACATGGATACCGCGCGGTTCGCCCGTCTTGTGGAGAAGTGATCAGCGCCGGGGTGATTCGTATGCGCCTCCCCCGGCGTCCAGGGGCTGAGGTCAGATTGTTTTGTGGCCACATGGATGCGGCGTGGTTCGCCCGTCTGGTCGATTAGTGATCAGCGCCCGGGTGATCCCCATACGCATCCCCCGGCATCCAGGACGACAAGGTCGAACTGTCTCGTGGCCGCCCGGATACAGGCGTGCCTCGCCCAGCTCGTGTACCGGCTAGTGCCGCGTCCAGATAGCTCCTGCCATATCGCCCCCTGGGTGCAGGGGGCGGTCGACGGTAGTCGAATGGTGGTCACCCAGGCCGCCGTATTCGACGCCACATGACTACGCTCGGCGAGCAGCCGAAGTGGGCAGTGCAGCGATTTGTCTGGACGGGGTACTGGCGCCCGGGGTCCGAAAATACCGTCGCACCGCCCGGGTTCCGACTGCTAGCCTGCGCCGATGGCGAATCCTTATCCACAGGTGTACTTCGGGGACCGGATCATTGACGCGCAGGCGGCGTCGGTCGGTGTGGCATCGTCGGCAGTGCTGTACGGCCTGAGTGTGTACACCGTGTTCCCAGTGCATGTGGATGGATCGGCACGCACCGCATTTCGACTCGACGACCATTTCCGGCGACTCGAGGAATCCTGCAAGATCATCGGCATCGACCGGTTCGCCGCCGAATGGGACTTTGCCAGATTCCGCACCGCAGTCATCGATCTGATCGCCGCCAATGCGCCGACCGAGGATGTATTCGTTCGCGCGACAGTGCATGTCGTCGAATCGATTCCTGGCACCCGGGTCCGTGGATGCGCGATTCAGGTGAGCATTTTCGTCTACGCAGCGGTGCCGATCGTGCCCCAGGACGGTATGCGCCTGAAATCCAGTCCGTGGCGGCGCATTCCGGACAATGCGATTCCCTCACGGGCGAAAGTCAATGGTGCGTACGTCAATTCCGTGCTCGCCAAACAGGATGCCATCGACAGCGGTTATGACGACTGCATCTTCCTCGACGGCAACGGCCACGTCTGTGAACTCAGCGCCGCCAATATCTTCCTCGTCCGCAACGGCACCCTGATCACCCCGGATGTGTCCTGCGACATCCTCGACGGCATCAACCGCCGCACCATCCTCACCCTCGCCGCCGAGGACGGCATCCCGGTCGTCGAGCGCACCATCGACCTCACCGAGCTCTACATCGCCGACGAAGTCTTCGTCACCGGCACCTCCTCCGGAACCTCCCCCGTCACCGAAGTCGACGGCCGCCTTATCGCCAACGGCCACCCCGGCCCCCTCACCCAAACCCTCCGCAAACGCCACACCGCCGCCCTACGCACCGACACCCACCACGCCTGGCTCACCCCCCTGTGACTTCCCGCATAAGCCGTGACTACCTCGCACAAGCTCTACGGAGTTCTATCGTGTGCGAGGCAGTCACGTTATGTGTGGGACGAAAGCCTGCGTGCGATAAGGGTGACGCAGTGCTTTCGGGCCAGTGGATGGTCGAGAGCGCGGCCCGTCCGACTCGCGCGCCGACCGTGGGGAATTCGGCTCCCGCCTATCGAGTGCCTATCGGGCACAAGGTCTACCGTGTGCGAAGTAGTCACGCCTCGCCCTGCCCTGCTACGGCGACGACACCGCCGCCTACGGCCGCGATGTCCGGGCCATGCACAAGGGCATCGGCGGCGTCGACCACGTCGGTCGGCGCTATCACGCATGGGAACCCGAGGCCTACTTCTTCGTCCTAGCCACCGCGCACCGGGCCAGCGAAATCGTCGCTACCCGTTTCGGATCCGGTCTCACCGAGGCGCAGCGCGCCGAGCTGCGCATCAGCGCAATCCCTGAATCACGCCATGTCCGACGGCCCTTGCCGCCTGCATATGGACCTGCTTCGGCTGCGGACCACGCAAACGCGCGGCGGACGGCATCGCACTGCGTGTGATTCAGCGGATCCCCGGCGTGCGCGGATCCGGACCCAGGCAGACCGTAATGACACATCCGGGTGCGGTATCCGCGAACGGTGGCGACAGCGGATAGTTCAGGCAGCTGAAGACGTTGCAGCCCGGATACGCGGCCGGTCCGACGCCGAAGACCGCGAGCAGGATATTCGTATCCACGAATCGGTTCGGATCCAGGACCAGCGGCGGCGCCACATATGGACCCGGATCGGGCACCCGATTGTCCTGGAACGCCGCGAACAGCCGGCGGAAGAATTCGTGCGGCAATTCCGCGGTGTCCTGCACGCTCCCCAAAATGCCCTCGCTGCTGACATTTCCGAAGACGCCGGTCCACATCACCGTCAAATCCAGACTCGGCACGACGAAGACGTTCTGCATGCCGAGTCCGGCCATCATGTACACATCGGCGGGCAGGAAGCCGGGGGTCTCCGCACATCCCGGCCCGACCCAGAACAGATAGCCGTAGCACTTGTTCGCGCGCGACGGCTGGTGTGCCTTGCGCAGATACGCCTGGGAGACGAGTTGCTGTGCGCCCCAGCGTCCGTTATTGCTCACCAGCAGACCGAGTTTGGCGAAATCGTTCGGCGGGATCATCAGATGGGCGTATCCGTAGGTGTGCCCGGCACGATCGCGCGCCCAGTAGTAATCCGCGCGTTCGATGCCGAGCGGATCGAAAAGCTCACGCTGGGCGAACTGCTGCAACGGCTCACCGACGGCCAACTCGATGACATAGGAGAGCAGGTCGACATTGCGCTGGCTGTAGCTGAATACTGCACCCGGCGGATTGTCCAGCGGTACCCCGAGCGCCTGCACGGCACTATTCGGATCGACCGGAATCACGCCGGTGGCGCCCTCGGTGAGCACACCCACCTTCATTCCGGAGGTCTCGGTGAGCAGATCCTCCACCGTGATCGACCGGTGCTGCGCATCACCGAGCCCCGGCGGCAGATACCGGCCGATCGGCGCATCGATATCCAGTTTGCCCTGATCCCATGCAATTCCGGCGAGTAGCGAAACAATACTCTTGGTGGCGCTCCAGATATTCCAGGCGACATTCCCGGTCTGCTCATTCGTCGGCCCCTCGCCGACCAGGCAATTGTGCCGGAAAACTTGCACATTCAACCGATTGCGCCCAGCCGCGAACGCCATTGCCTGCGCCAGCAGCTCGGAATCCAATCCAACCTGCTCCGGCGCCGCCCGCTCCAACTCCCGCCCGGACGACACCCCGCACGTCACCTGAGAACCCGTCTCCGCCTGCGCCCCGCCTGCGAAAACAACCCCCGCCACCAGCGATACCGCCGCAATTCCGGCCAGGAATCCGTAGATGCGCCCCATGCGCATGAGGCTATCGCGCTGGTCCCCGCCACACTGCGCAACAGGCGGATGTGGCCCCAGCGCATTCCCGACGCTCGCCTTCGGCGGTCATGCCGAGCGGCGCCGGGTGCTGTTGCAGCCATGTGCCGTGAATAGCGCGGGCCGAGTGGCGTCTCAGGTGACACCGCCGCCGATGTCTGTGACGGGGGCTGACCCAAATGGTGATTGCCCCGCCGGCCGCGCCGGATTCGCGCCCTTGCTCGCTCTTCAGCGGTCGTGTGGTTGCGATACCGGGCGCCAAATGCCGTGGATCTCGATGCCCCTGGATCGGCGCCGCGCGAGATCGGCTGCTGTCACACGCAGGTGCCGCGGTCAGCGGTCACCCGTCTCGGGTGCTGCCATCACCGAGTCACATCCCGGCGCACGGCCGGTTCCGAATGGTGATTGCCGTTCCGCCTGAGCCGGATTCCTGCCGCGGTCAGCGGTCATGCCGTGTGACATCGGGTGCTGTCACACGGCAATTCAACTGTGCGCGGACCGACTACGTGCGGCGTACCAACAGCCGCCAACGGCGAGGACCGCGAGCCCGGCCAGTACGGAGCCGACGGGTAGCGACAGCCCGACGATCACGCATCCGGCCGCACCGGCAATCGGCACCCAGCGTGCCGGACGATTTTCGGCGGCGGTCAATGTCGCGGCCGAGACATTGGCGATCAGGTAGTACACGAGCACCGTGAACGATGAAAAGCCGATGGCCGCACGCAGATCGAAGGTTCCGGCCACGACCGCAACTACCGCACCGACCGCCAATTCCGCCCGATGCGGGACGCCGAAGCGGGGATGCACCGCGGCCAGCGCGCCCGGCAGATGGCGGTCGCGCGCCATTGCCAGCACGGTGCGCGAGACCCCGAGAATCAGTGCGAGCAGCGATCCGGCCGCCGCGAGCACCGCGCCGACCCGGACAACCGGTGCCGAGCCCGGTACCCCCGCAGCCGAGACGACCCTGGCCAGCGGGTCGATCGCATGCGCGAGACCTGCGGATCCGAGTACCTCGAGCACCGCCACCGCAACCAGCGCATATACCGCGAGTGCGAGCCCGAGCGCGATCATGATGGCCCGCGGAATCGTGCGCCGCGGATCGCGCACCTCCTCGCCGAGGGTGGCGATGCGGGCATATCCCGCGAAGGCGAAGAACAGCAAACCCGCCGCCTCCAATACCCCGCGCGGCCCGATCCGGTCCGGCAGATCCGTTGCGGCGGAATGACTTCCGAACAATCCCACCCCGACCACCAGCGCGAGCACGGCCAGCACCGCCGCCACAATGATCCTCGTGGCCAGCGCCGATTTCTGCACCCCGGTGTAGTTGATCGCGGTGACCGCGGCCACCGCCGCGACCGCGACGACCCGCGAATGTTCCGGCCACGCGTAGCTGCCGACCGTCAGCGCCATCGCCGCACATGAGGCCGTCTTACCCGCGACGAACCCCCACCCGGCCAGATATCCCCAGAACGCACCCAGGCGCTCGCGTCCGTACACATAGGTGCCGCCCGACACCGGATATAACGCCGCCAGCCGCGCCGAGGACGTCGCGTTGCAGTACGCGAGCAGCGCGGCAACCGCCAATGCGAGCAGTAACCAGTCGCCCGCCGCAGCAGCTGCGGGGGCGAGCGCCGCGAAAATGCCAGCGCCGACCATCGATCCGAGCCCGATGATTACCGAATCGATGAGCCCGAGCCTGCGCTGGAGCGCATCGCCGTGCGTTGCCATGGCTGCATCATCGGTCACACCACCGCGAACCACGAATCGGGCCGCCCGGGAAATGCAGAACGCCGCCAGGAACCTGCGGTTACCTGGCGGCGCTGAGTCTCCGGACGCCACGCCAGCGTCACGACTCCGGTGCCGACGTCCCACAAGCGCCTCTCGGCGAGTGGTCGCTCGAAGCGACAAATGGGGTGAGGCCCGGGGCTGTCCGGACGCCGACAGTGCTGATCAACCACCCACCATCCCGACTTATTCCGCGTGGCCGAATGTGAACTGGATCACAATGTGTGGTCGGCGTGGGACCGGCGCTCGGCCGGATCAACCCAACCGCGGGCCGCGGTTCGAGTCTGAGGTCCGGTCGCCGTGGGGACTCGGGCATGTCCATCGCAATGTGGGCAATTTCGAGGAGGCGCGCCAGCGGTTTCCGATGAGAACATCGGCGTTCGGCTGGCGGATCGGGTGTGCGCCGAAGTGCGTGCGATGGGCCGTCTGCCCGCTAATCTTTAGAAGATCGCTTTCTTGACTTACTCAAAAAAGCGGGCCATCATCGGTTCCATGCACACCACCGTCACCGATCCACAGGCCCAGCTGCGTGCGGCTGGCCTGCGGGTCACGGCCGCGCGGGTCGCGGTGCTGAATGCGGTCGCGGCACGACCGCATTCGGATGCCGATCGAGTGGCCGCCGCCGTCCGAGAGAAATTGGGATCGGTATCCACGCAGGCCGTCTACGACGTGCTCCGGGCCTGCGTGCACGCCGGCATCCTGCGGCGCATCGAGCCAGCCGGTTCGCCCGCGCGCTATGAGACCCGGACCGGAGACAACCATCACCATCTGGTGTGCCGAAGCTGCGGCATGGTCGTGGATATCGACTGTGTCGTGGGCAGTGCCCCCTGTCTGGAACCCGAGGATGCCAATGGGTTTGTCATCGACGAGGCAGAGGTCGTCTTCTGGGGACTGTGCCCGAATTGCCGTACGAGCTGAGGAGGCTGCAATGACCAAGCCGACAACCACAAATGCCGGAACGCCGGTCCAGAGCGATAACGAATCGCTCACCGCGGGCACACAGGGCCCGATCCTGCTGCACGACCACTACCTGATCGAGAAGTTGGCCCAGTTCAACCGGGAGCGGGTACCCGAGCGCATCGTGCACGCCAAGGGTGCCGGCGCCTTCGGCGAGCTGGTTGTCACCAACGATGTCAGCCGCTACACCAAGGCCGAGCTGTTCCAGCCGGGTGCGCGAACCGAATCGCTAGTCCGGTTCTCCACCGTCGCTGGCGAGCAGGGCAGCCCGGACACCTGGCGTGATCCGCGCGGTTTCGCGGTGAAGTTCTACACCGAGGACGGCAACTACGACCTCGTCGGCAATAACACCCCGATCTTCTTCATCAAGGATCCGATCAAATTCCCCGACTTCATCCGTTCGCAGAAGCGCCTGCCCGGCAGCGGACTCCGCGATAACAACATGCAGTGGGACTTCTGGACCCTGCGTCCGGAAACGGCCCACCAGGTGACCTGGCTGATGGGTGACCGCGGCATCCCGAAGACCTATCGGCATATGAACGGCTACGGTTCGCACACCTACCAGTGGATCAATGCCGACGGTGCGCGCTTCTGGGTGAAATACCACTTCAAGACCGATCAGGGCATCGACTACCTGACCCAGGCCGAGGCCGACCGCCTCGCCGGTGCCGACGGCGACTACCACCGTCGCGATCTCTACGCGGCCATCGAGCGCGGTGAGTTCCCGAGCTGGACGCTGTATGTGCAGGTCATGCCGGTCGACGAGGCCGAGGGCTATCGCTTCAACCCGTTCGATCTGACCAAGGTGTGGTCGCATCGGGACTACCCGCTGATCGAGGTCGGCAAGTGGACGCTGAACCGCAATCCGGGCAACTACTTCGTCGATATCGAGCAGGCCGCCTTCGAACCCTCGAATGTCGTTCCCGGCATTGGCTTCTCACCCGACAAGATGTTGCTCGGCCGGGTATTCGCCTACGCGGACGCACACCGCTACCGCATCGGCACCAACTACGCGCAGCTGCCGCCGAACCGGGCCAGGGCCGCGGAGGTGAACTCCTACTCCAAGGAGGGTGCGATGCGCTACGACTACAACGAGGCGAATGTGCCCGTCTACGCGCCGAATTCGTTCGGCGGCCCGCACGCCGACCCCGAGCAGGCGCCCGATGGCGGGATCTGGGAGTTCGACCCGACCGCTGGGGGACGGCAGTCGGCGGAGCCGACGGGGTGGGCGAGCGCTGTTCGGGCGGGGTATTTCGAGCACGCCGAGGACGGCGACTTCACCCAGGCGGGCACGCTGGTGCGTGAGGTTTTCGACGACGATCAGCGGGATCGCCTGGTGGGCAATATCGTTGGGCACGTGCTCGGCGGCGTGCGCGAGCCCGTACTGTCCCGTGTCTTCGAGTACTGGAAGAACGTGGACCAGGATCTCGGCAAGCGCGTCGAGGAAGGTGTCCGCGCCGGACTCGAGGGCTGACCCAGCCGAGCCGATGCGCGCTCGCTGACGAGCGCTGGCGAAAACAGCTCCGCCCCCGACCATTTCAGTCGGAGGCGGAGCTGTTTCGTTATATGGGGGCAGGATTCGACGGGCCCCGAGCTTCGGAACTACAACAGGCCCCACCAATAAAGCAGGCAGGCCAGCACCCAGACAACCAGGGTCTCCATCACCGCTCCAATCTCCTAGGTGCCCTCATTTCCCATCATCCGCCGATTCGCGCCGACGTGCTGCAAACTTGTCGTGATCACCCATAAGTAGCGTCTCTACCTGCGGTTTTTCATCTGCAAGGTCTTCTTAAGTGCCCAACAAGCCCGCGGCGGCATTGTTTGTGTCAACACCGGCGGTACCAAGCCACCACCGGGGGTGGGGAACCGGGCTCGATCTGTTCACGAGGGGTAACAGGTCGCGTCACGGGGGTAGCGCCAGCCGGGTCGGTCCACGAGGGGTGACCGGCCCGGCTGGAGCTTTATCGGGGCAACCATTTCGGATGGCTCTTCCCGGAGCTGACCGGCGAACCTGCGCTCGCCACTGCCGAAGGTAACCATCGGGTGCACGCCGACGATCCCATCCACAGATATGGGCCGGGCCGGTTCACGAGGGGTGATCGGCCCGGCCGGGCGGTTCGAAGTCTGCCGCGGGTCCGCACAATGTCGCGGCAAAATGCGAGGACCGGACGGTGCCGGTCCTCGCGAAGCGCGGTGTTCAGCCGACGGTCTGAACCGAGTAGTCGGGCAGGTCGTAGCTCTCGGTCTTGGTGAGCATCTTCATCATCAGCGGCTTCATGATCTTGGTGGTCATCAGCTTGCTGACGAACAGACCAGCGCGAATACCGAACTTGGACTGCGGCGTCATCGAGCGCAGCCCGCCGGGCGGCAGTTCCTGGGCGGTCGCCACGAACGGGCGCAGCACCTCTTCGTAGCGGGCCAGCGCCTGCGCGGGATCGCTCGCGTGCGAGGCGATTTCACCGGCCAGCACGTAGGCGCCGACCAGCGCCATCGCGGTGCCCTGCCCGGTGAGCGGCGAACCGCAGTAGCCCGCGTCGCCCAGCAGCACCACCCGGCCCTTGGACCAGTTCGGGACGTCGATGCGGGCCAGTTCGTCGAAATAGAAGTCATCCGCCTCGGCCATGGCGTCGCACACGGTGCTCGCGATCGTGCCACCGTCGGCCAGCCGCTCGCGGATGAGCTGCTGCTGTGCCGCGACATCGCGGCGCAGTGCCGGATTCGCCTCGTCGCGAATGACCACCAGCGCCTTGCAGGTGGACGGATCGGCATCCGGGCGCAGTCCGACACCGGTCGCGCCGACCAGCGAGTTCATCGCGATCCAGTGCGGTTCCGCGTAGTTGGGCGTGGGCAGCGTGAAGAAGGACATGTAGCCGCCGAGGTAGGTGGAGAACTGCTCCTCCGGTCCGAAGACCAGGCGTCGGGTCGCGGAATGCAGTCCGTCCGCGCCGATGACGATGTCGAACCGCTCGGTGGTGCCGGAGGCGAAGGTGACATCGGCGCCCGCGTCGTCCTGGCTGATCTCGGTGACCCATTCGCCGTAGCGGTAATCCACACCGCCCGCCTCGGCGAGCAGATCGAGCAGTACCTGGTTCAGATCGCCGCGGGTGATCTCGACCTCGGCGACCGCCCCCTTGCCCTCGAATACCTCGGCAGGCATGCGCAGCAGCTCCTTGCCCTCGCTGTCCACGAAGACCATGCCGCGCTCATCCAGTTGCGACTTGCGGATGCCGGGCATGAGACCCATCCGCTCCGCCACCTCGACGCTCGGGCCGCGCAGATCGACGGCCTGCCCACCCGGGCGCGGCTCGGCGGCACGCTCGACCACGGTCGCCCGGATCCCGGCCCGCAGCAGCTGCAGGGCAACGGCATTACCGCCGATCCCGCCGCCGCACACGAGGATCCGAGGCTGGGTGGTGGCGGAGTGGTTGGTGCTCATGATCTGTTCCTCACTGACTCGTTTGTCTTGCACATATGTCTAACAGATGAGTTGCACGTCTGTCTAGTACAAATGTGTAAGACATTCGTTTAGTGAGGTCGCGGGCTAGTTCTGGCTTTGCAGATAGGCCTTCCAGCCGCCGAAGGAGGTTATGTCAGTGGCGGTGCGGGCGGCGTCGTAGGTACAGGCGAAGCCGATGACCGCACGGCCGTCGGAGATATCGATGCTGGTCAGTGCCATTGGCGCGGGTAGCGCGGCAAGGAAGCTGCCCAGGCCTGCCGCCGATACCCGGAACAGTTCACCGAGAATCGGCGCGCCGAGTCCGGGACCGTGGCGCACCAGTCCCGGTTTCGGGGGTGTGGTGTCCAGTGCGGTCAGGCGGTAGGCATCGGTGGTCCGGACCTCCCCGCAGAAGCGTGCGCCGATCTCCTCCAGTTGCCAGTGCAGTGGCTGACCGCGCAGATGTGCGCCGAAAACGGCGAGCTCCACACCGCTGTCGATCAGTGTTGGCGCGTCGTCGTCGCCGAGGATGCGGGCGGCGATATCGATGGCGATCTGATCGGCGAAGGCGGGCGTCACAACCATCACCCCGAACGGAGCTCCGGTCGCGGTGGGCAGACCGGGGACGGCCACCGCCGCCATATCGAGCAGATTGCAGAAGTTCGTGTAGGTGCCCATCCGGCGATTGATCTCAACCGGATCCGCCTGAACCGCAGCGATACTCGGATGCTCGGTGGTCGTCGGCAGCAGCAGGCCGGCGAATCCCCGCAACGTCAGTGCGGCCGCGGCCTTGGCTCTGGCCAGCGCGTCCAGATCGGCCGCGAATCCGGGACCGGTCGTGGCCCGTGCGGCCTTGATGATCGCGGTCACGGTCGGGTCGGCGCTCGCCGGTGCGGTGTCGAGGAAGGTGCCGACGGCCGCATAGCGTTCCGCGACGATCGCGCCGTCGTACAGCAGCCGCGCGGCATCGAGCATCCCGGAAATATCCACCTCTTCGGTTGCCATACCGGCGCTGGTCACCGCGGATAAGGTGCGGGCGAAGGCATCTCGGTACGGCTCGCTGAGCGCGGCGAGGTCCGCGGCGCGGGGGATCGCAAGCCGAGGTGCCTGCGGTGCGGCGAGCGGCACGTCGGCGGGCCAAGCTCGGCTGCGCGGATCCCGCGGTTCCGGTCCGGCCATCACCGCGGCGGCCGCGACCGCGCGGTCCAGATCGGTGGCGAAGACCGTCACGGCGTCGTAGTCCGCACACGCCGGGACGACACCGTGTGCCGGAATGATGCCCAAGGTGGCCTTGATGCCCACGATTGCGTGCAGTGCCGCTGGAACGCGTCCGGAACCCGCTGTGTCGGTACCAATTCCGATATCGGCGATACCCAATGCCACCGCGACCGCCGACCCAGAACTGGATCCGCCGGAGATCAACTCCGGATTCTCGGCATGGCGGACCGCGCCGTACGGGCTGCGCGTCCCGACCAGTCCGGTCGCGAACTGATCCAGATTGGTTTTGCCGAGCACCACGGCACCCGCGGCGATCAACCGCTCGACCGCCGCCGCGGTGACCTCTGCGGTGTAGGCGAATTCCGGACAGGCCGCGGTGGTCGGCAATCCCGCGACATCGATATTGTCCTTGACCGCGACCAAAACCCCTGCCAGCGGCAAGGATTCGCCGTCAGCGAGCCGTCGCTCGACGGCCGCGGCATCGGCGGCGACATCCGCCTCCGCGCGCAGCGTGATCCACACCTCCGGCCGATCGACCTCGGCGATGCGCCGATACGCGGCGGCGACCCGCCCGGTCGGCGTGCCGTGGATTTCGGTATTACCTAGGACGCCCGAGGTCATTCGACGGCTCCGATCACTGCTAGTGGGGTTCCCGGTGCTACCTTGGCGCCGGGGGTGGCCAGCACCTTCAATACCGTGCCGGTGCCCGGGCTGTGCACCGGCAGTTCCAATTTCATCGCTTCCAGGATGGCCACCGGGTCACCCGCGCCGAGCCGCTGGCCCACCTCGATCTCGACCCGCCAGACATTGCCGATCATCGGCGCGGTGACCACGGTCGCATCCGGTGGCAATCCGGCCAGCGGGTCGGTGGCGGGTTCCGGCGCGCTCGCGACGGTCGCGCTGCGCTCGAACTCTCCCGCGGCGCGCCAGGCCTGCTTCTCGGCCTCGAACGCGATGGCCTGTTTGGTCTCGAATTCCGTTATGGCCGGGGCATTTTCGGTGAGCATCCGCAGATGGTCGGCGAGCGCGAAGGTACCCTCGCTGACCTCGGCGTCGAAACGTCCCGCCGTCGCGGCCGCACGCTGCTCGAGCAATTGCTCGGCGGTCACCGGCTCCCAGACGATCCGGTCGAAGAACCGGAACAGCCACGGGGTGCCGGGTTCGAACGGCGCGTATTGCCGGTAGCTGGACCAGATCGGCACTGTCCGGCCGATCAGCTGATAGCCGCCCGGTGACGCCATGCCGTACACGCAGAGATACTTGCCGCCGATGCCGACGGCATCCGATGGCGTCCAGGTGCGCGCCGGATTGTATTTGGTGGTGACCAGCCGATGTCGCGGATCCAGCGGAACCGCCAGTGGCGCACCGAGATAGACATCCCCGAGGCCGAGCACCAGATATTCGGCGTCGAAGACCGCGGCACGGACATCCTCGACGCTGTCGAGTCCATTAACGCGGCGGATGAATTCGGTATTCGAGGGCAGCCACGGCGCGGTATCGCGGACACCGCTGCGGTAGCGGTCGATGGCCTCGGCGATGGACGGATCGTCGAACGACAGCGGCAACCGGATGGTGCGGCTCGGCACCACGAGATCGTGGGTGGCGGGCAATTCGAGCTCGAGCTCGGTCAATGTGCCGAGCAGCCGGTACTGCGGCAGCACATCGGGATCGAAGTGGATGTGCAGTGCACGCACACCCGGTGTCACATCGATGATGCCGGGCAGTCCGGTGTCGGCCAGCTTCTGTGCGAGTGCGTGCACCCGCATGCGCAGCCCGAGATCCAGCACCATCTCGCCGTATTCGACCAGGATATTGTCATCGCCGCCGCGCAGATAGGCGACCCGAGGGCGATCCGCGCCCGCCGCCACCGTGCCGAGGATGCCGCGATCGTCCAGACCGGCGGGTGCGCCGGAACCGGTGCGCAGACGCCGGGCCGCGGTGAGCTCCCCGGTGGTGTCGGGGATATCGGCACGGGCGCGGGCGGCATTCGAACGGCGCAGCGCGGTGGCGCGATCGTCGTCGACGGGTACGAAGTGCACGGTGTCACCGGGGCGCAGCTGGCCGAGTTTCCAGCGGTGCGCCGAAACCACGGTCAGCGGGCAGGCGAAGCCGCCGAGGCTCGGCCCGTCCGGTCCGAGCAGGATCGGGGTATCGCCGGAGACGTTCAATGTCCCGACGCTGTAGGGATTGTCGTGCAGATTCGACGGATGCAGTCCAGCATCGCCGCCATCGGTGCGCGACCAGGTCGGCTTCGGCCCTTCCAGGCGAATGCCGGTGCGATTCGCGTGGCTGCCGACTTTCCAAGGGTGCGAATAAAACTGGTCCATATCCGCGTCGGTGAAGTATGCGGGTGCGGTCTGCGGGCCGATTCCGACGGCCAATCGCCAGATATGGGTGAATTCGGGTCGCTCGTCGACCGGCACCGCGCGCGGTGCATCGAGTTCGGTCCGATTCGCGACAACACCCAGCACATCGCCCGCCGCAACGGCTTTGCCGGTGCTGCCGCCGAAACCGCCGAGGGTGAAGGTGGCGGCACTACCGTTATACAGCGGCGCATCGATGCCGCCGCGCACCGCGAGGTAGGTGCGCAATCCGGCGTCGGCGGGTGCCCCGATATCGAGCACTGATCCGGCCGGGACGGTCACCGGTTCCCACATGGCAACCGGCTGTCCATCCACCGTGACCGGCGTCTGCGCGCCCGTCACGCACACCACGGTGGTATCGGCGAAGCGCAGCTGCGGACCCTGCAGCGTGCATTCCAGTGCCGGTACGCCCGAGGGGTTTCCGACGGCGGCATTGGCCAGGGTGAACGAGAGATCGTCCATTGGACCGGATGGCGGAATGCCGACCTGCCACAGGCCGATTCGACCCGGATGGTCCTGAATCGTGGTCATCGTGCCGCCATGCAGCACATCGATGCGCTGCCCGGCGAGCCGGATATCGGCCAGCGTGGTCGTGACATGCTCGGCGCCGAGCACGACGGCATCGGCGCCGGCGGCACGCAATTGGGTGAGATTGGTTTGGACGCCATAGATCCGCGTCGCGGCCAGCGCATCGCGCAACTCCGCGAAGGCGGCGTCGCGGCTCGACCCCGATGCGATCACCTTGGCGAGCAGTGGATCGTAGAACGGGCTGACCTCGGTCCCCGTGGCGATCCAGGTATCGACCCGAATACCGGGCGCGGATCGAGCGGTCTGATCCGGGAAGGCCGCCGAGGTGATCAATCCGGCACTTGGCCGGTAATCGTGCCCCGGATCCTCGGCGTAGACCCGCGCCTCGACCGCCCAGCCGGTGATCGCCGGTCCGCTCTCGGGCTGTTCGTCCACCATCGCGGAGTCCCCGCCCGCGAGCCGCAGCATCCACTCGACCAGATCGACCCCGGTCACCGCCTCGGTCACCGGATGCTCGACCTGCAGCCGGGTATTCATCTCCAGGAATGAGGCCGCACCGCGGTCGACGTCATAAACGAATTCGACCGTGCCCGCCGACCGATACCCGACCGACCTGGCCAACTCACGCGAGGCCGCGAGCAACTGCTCAGACAGCCCCGGCGGGAGCCCGGGCGCCGGCGCCTCCTCCAGCACCTTCTGATTGCGCCGCTGCAGTGAACAATCCCGGGTGCCGAGACTGACCACGCGGCCGCGACCGTCACCGAAAAGCTGTACCTCGATATGCCTGGCCCGCGCCACGAACCGCTCCAGGAAGACGCCGGTCGAGGAGAAGTTCGTCGCGGCCAGCCGCTGCACCCGCCGATACGCCGCGCGCAATTCATCGGCATTACCGCAGGCCTGCATGCCGATACCGCCGCCGCCACCGACCGCCTTGAGCATCACCGGATAGCCGATGCGCTCGGCCTCGGCCACCGCATGTTCGGCCGATTCGAGCAGCCCGCTGCCCGGAATCAGCGGCACGCCAACGGATCTGGCCGTCTCGCGGGCGGTGTGCTTATCGCCGAATATGCGCAGCTGTTCCGGCGTCGGTCCGACGAACGCAATACCCGCTTCAGTGACGGCCGTAGCGAAATCCGCATTCTCCGAAAGGAACCCATATCCGGGATGTATCGCGCCCGCACCGGTCGACAATGCCGCATCGATCACCCGGTCCGCTCGCAAATACGATTCGGCGGCCGGGCTCGGCCCCAGATATATCGCGACATCGGCGATTTCGACATGTGCCGCACCAGCGTCGGCATCCGAGTAGACCGCAACGGTCTTCAGGCCCAATGCGCGGGCCGTGCGCATGATCCGACAGGCTATCTCGCCACGATTGGCGACCAGGACGGTATCGAACTCCAGTGCCACCGGAATCTCCCTATTCAGTTGCCAGGGACATCGCGGCAATGGCCCGCGTGACCCGATCGAGGACCACATCGAGCGATTCGCCGATATGGGTGTGCAGTAGCCGGTAGGCCAGCGGAAGATCCTGTGCCAGTACGGCATCCAGAATTCCCAGATGTTCGGAGATGGTGGTCTCGATGCGGTTGTTGACCATGAAGTCGTACATCCGCACATGCCGGATCCGGGAATTCACCGCCTGCAACGAGCGGACCAGCTCGGCATTGCCCGCCGCCGTCAGCAGGGTGACGTGGAATTCCTCGTCCCGGACCACGAAACCGGGCTCCTGCTGGGGCGGATCCGCCCGCAGGACCCGCCAGGCCTCCCGCTCGGCCGCGAGCAGCGCGTGATCGTGCAGCACCGCCGGATTGTCGATGGCCCGCTGAATTCCACTGAGCTCCAAGGTGATTCGTAACTCGTAGAGATCGCGAATCAACGGAATGCTCGGTCGCACCGGGGTGAAGCCGTACTCCTCGCGCTGCAACAGCCCATCCGAGCACAGCACCGTCAGCGCCTCGCGGATCGGCGTCCTGGATATCCCGAACCGAGCCGACAGCTTGGGTTCGGTCAGGCGCTCGCCGAACCTGATATCCCCGTTCATCAGCTCGCCGCGCAGCGTCGTATAAACCACGTCCCGCAACGGTCGTCCCGCCGCATCCGCCTGTGTGGCCACCCGTGTCGACATGCGTGTATACGCTATGGACCTCGCGTTTCGTCGAGATGTCCGCAAGTTAGCAAGCGGTAAGAGTGTGCTCACCGCCCATACGGGACATCAAGGGACATATCGGAACAGCCGTGCTGTCATTCGGTCCCGTCCTCGGCGCGCCTCCTTCCGGAACTTCTCACCAGCGGTGCACAGTGAGGTGGAGCAGACAGCAACACCTTGGCAACGCCGCCGCGCCACTGCAGGACACATTGCCGCAGCAGGCTGATGAGCGGCCCGGCGCGCGGTAGCGGAGCCAGCGGAGATGACCCGCCGACAGCCCTCCCGCGCCGTCCGTCGGTGGCGATCCGCCCTCGGCGCCGGGTGCACCTACGAGCAGTGTCGGGAGGTAGCGATGGAAGCGTTCGTGATCGTCGGATTGCTGGCCCTGATATCCGGGCTACTAGCGGTCATCGCCTGCGCGGTGTGGTGGCCGACCCCGTACCGTCGGGCCAACCAGCGCAAACAGCTCCGCCCCCGGCCTGTGAGGGCCGGGGGCGGAGCCGTTCGTCTCAACCACGAGTCGGGGTGACAGGATTTGAACCTGCGACCTCTTCGTCCCGAACGAAGCGCGCTACCAAGCTGCGCCACACCCCGTGAATCGAACCTGCAGTAGCTTACAACAGCTCAGGTCCAGACGTTAAACCGGCAGGTCAATCACCCTCATGGGGTCGAATGCTGGTGAAGATGCGCTGCGCGGTCGCCGCATCGACGGCATTGGGTACGCCGGTATCGGCGGTGATCACCATCACGAAGCTGCCGTTATCGGTGGGGGTGGCGAAGGTGTAGACGGCGTACTCCGTCGCGCAGCCGGGATTGGTCTTGGTGGCGGTGCCCCTGGTCTCCACGAACATGCCGTGCTGGGAGCCGTCGAGGGAGGTGAGCGGCTGTGCGGGGCTCGGCGTGCCGCCCGGTGAGTTCGTGTACGCGATCTTGGCGGTCCTGGTGCCGAGTTCGGTTGCCGCGGTTGCCGAATCGGTGTCCTGGGAACCGGTCAGGAAGGCCACGGTGCGGGTGGAGCCGGGGCAGTAGCTCTTCCCCTCGGTCGCCAGGCCCTTACCGGTGACGGCATTGGGCGGCTCGCCGAAACCGCCGACCTTGCCGTCGGGTGCCACGGTCCAGTCGGCGGGCACGTCATAGGCGGCGCCGAGGTCCGATGCCACCACCACCTGATAGCCGGGTACGACCGGGGTTTCGTGATTGGCCGGAGCGCTGGGCTGGCTGGTGCTGGAGTGTGCCGGAGTATGCGACGCCGTTGGCGTGAGCGCGCTCACCATCGATGGCGCCGGATTCTGCGCGGAGGTGTTATCCGGGCCGCTATTGGCGAACACGATCGCCGTCGCTCCGCCCGCGACCACCAGCGCCGCCACCGCGGCGGCGACCCAGGCGATACCGCGCCGGTCCCGGCTGCGATTCGGGCGCAATGCGTCCGGTGTGATGCGGTCGCCGAAGAGCGCGTTCAGGCCGACGTCTTGTCCATGGGCCGCGCGGGTTGGCCCCTGTGGCCCGAATGCTGTTGCACCGGCCTGGAATTGCGCCGTTGAGCCGTACTGGCCTCGGCCGGTCTGCGATGCCGAGGTGGATTTGTGCGGTGCCGTGGCGGTCGCTGTGGGTTCCCACTCTGTCGTGGGTTTGAATTGTCCCTGCGCGCTTATCGTTCGGGTCGATCCGGTGTGGCCGGGTTGCCACTGCAAGGAACCCGCCGCATCATTGGTGCCGTGGGGCCAGTTCGGCGCACCGTCGCCCGGCGGCGATACCGGCGGATCGAGGTGTACCGGCGCACCGAATGTGTTGTGCGCCTGCGCCGGCCGGGTGTCAGCGGCGGGGGTGGAATGCTCGGACTGTCCCAGCGCAGGACCGAATTGTCCGGCGCCGTAATGCTGTTGCTGATACGGCGTCCCGGGCCGACCCGAATCCGTCGATTCGCCGCGCCGGTCGTCGAAATCACTCACACTGGTTCCCCTGCCTGACGTCAGTCTCGGCAAGGGACCTTAGTCGAACTCAGCGTGCGATGGCTTCCGAGGGTGAAACGCCCTGGCCGCTATCGGCATTGGGACGCGTCGGCGGCGCGGCGACCAGAGTCAGCAGTGTGGCCTCGGGACGGCAGCAGAAGCGGTACGGCGCCCACGGGGAGGTGCCCAGACCCGCGGAGACATGCAACTGAGTGTGCGCACCCCACTTGGAGGAGCCCTTCACCCGCGAACGGTCGATACCGCAGTTGGTGACCAGCGCACCGTATCCGGGCAGGCACAGCTGACCGCCGTGGGTGTGCCCGGCCATGACCAGGTCGTAGCCGTCCGCGGCGAAGCGGTCCAGCACCCGGGGTTCGGGCGAGTGGGTCAGGCCGATGCTCAGCACGGCGAGCGGGTTGGGTGCGCCCGCGATGGTGTCGTACCGGTCGCGCTGCAGATGTGGATCGTCGACGCCTGCGCTCGCGATCCGAAAGCCGGAGACCTCGACATCGCGGCGGACGTGGGTCAGATCCAGCCAGCCGCGCTCGGTGAAGGCCGCGCGCAGGTCCTTCCAGGGCAGCGGTGCGCCGTAGACCCGCCGGTGGTCCTTCTTGAAGTACTTCGCCGGATTCTTCGGCACCGGCGCGAAGTAGTCATTGCTGCCGAAAACGAAAAGGCCCGGTCGGGAAAGCAAGCCGCCGAGGGCCTGAACTACCGCGGGCACCGACTTCTGATGCGACAGGTTGTCACCGGTATTGACGACCAGATCCGGCTCCAGCCGGTCCAGCTCCCGCAGCCACTGCTGCTTGAGCTTCTGACCTGGCATCATGTGCAGATCACTGATGTGCAGCACCCGTAGCGATGACGAGCCCGGCTGTAGTACCGGCATCGTGGCCTCACGCAGGACGAAGGCGTTTCGTTCGATCAGCGAGGCGTAGCCGATACCGGCCACCGCAGCCCCGGCGGCTCCCAAGGCGGTTCGTCGGATGGCGGCGGTCGAGATTACGGGCATTTGCCCAGCATAGGTGACCCCGGTGCGGAACGCCGAGTGTGTTTCCGCACAAGCGGGCAGGTTCTTTCGAGCGACCTGCAAGCAATCGCTAGCGGTGTGGTGCGGTCAATTCGGACCCGCGGCCCCCGGGAGCATTGCCAATACGACAGGACGCCAAATGTAGTGGGCCGGGAACAGGGAAGCGGCTACCGTGTGGCACATGTCGGAACTCAAATCGCAGCTGCGCGCGGATATGACCGCCGCGATGAAAGCCAAGGACACGCTGCGCCTCGCCACCCTCAGGATGCTGCTTGCCGCCATCCAGACCGCCGAGGTGGCGGGCGCACAGGCGCGGGAACTCTCCGACGCCGAGGTCATTGCCGTGCTGCAGAAAGAGGCGAAGAAACGCAGCGAATCGGCCGAGGTCTACACCCAGGCCGGGCGTGGCGAACTGGCCGCCAATGAGCATGCCGAGGCGCGCATCATCGATGAATATCTGCCGAGCCAGCTGACCGACGCGGAGGTCGCCGATGTGGCCGACACCGCGATCGCCCAGGTCGCCCAGGAACTCGGCGAGCGGCCGGGCATGCGACAGATGGGCCAGGTCATGAAGGCCGCCACCGCGATCGCCGCGGGCAAGGCCGACGGCGCGCGGCTCTCGGCCGCCGTGAAGGCGCGCCTGTAACACCTGTCCCGAGACGGATAAACGAAACCGCCGACCCGGATCAATCCGGGTCGGCGGTTTCATCTTGTCGAGGCGCTATCGAGGGGCCGGGAATCCAGGGATACTCGGGAAGCCGGGGATGCCGGGCAGGCCCGGAATCGGAACTCCCGGTGGCGCGGCGGGGCCGGGCGCGGGCGCCGGGACCCGTTGCGTCCCATCACTGATATAGATCGTGATCACCGACCCGGGAATCGCCGATCCATTCGGCGCGGTCCCCATCACCGTCCCCTTCGGCGGCGCACCGGGACCGTTCACCGGCGAGACCTGGAAGCCAGCCGCCACCAGGGCTGCAGTCGCCTGGCCCTGCGACATATTGGTGACATCGGGAACCTGGGCCTGATTCGACCCGCGCACATATTTATCGTCCAGCGGCGGCAGTGCGGGCGGCGGGAAGTTCCCGAGCACCGGCTTGACCGCGTTGAACCAGGTGCGCGCGGGTTCGTTACCACCGAAGAGATTGCCGTCGCCGCAGCCGCGCAGCGGGAACGAGCAGATCTCGCCCGGCGTCGGGCTGTCGCCGTAGATGTAGGCCGCGGCCGCCAGCGAGTTGGTGAAGCCGACGAAGGCCGAGGAGCGGTGGCTCTCGGTGGTTCCCGTCTTGGCCGACAGCGGCGCATTCCAGCCGGTGGCCCGCGCGGCACCGGCGGCGGTACCGCTGATGTCGTCCTGGCTCATCGCGTTGGCCAGGGTGTTCGCCAGTCCGGCGTCGACGACCTGTTCGCAGGCCTGCTGGGTGAGCGGCACCGTCCGGCCGGAGCGGTCGATCACCTCCTTGATCGGCGACGGCGGGCACCACCGACCGCCGGAAGCCAAGGTGGCGGCCACATTCGAGAGTTCGAGCGGGTTGATCGCGACCGGGCCGAGGGTGAACGAGCCCAGGTTCTGGTCCTTGATCATGTCCGCGAGGCTCTGGTTGCCGTGCCCCGAGGTGCCCGCCTCGGTGTAGGAGCGCATGCCGAGGCGCACCGCCATATCGACGGTCGGGGTGACGCCGACGGCCTGGATCAGCTTGACGAACGCGGTATTCGGCGAGGTGGCCAGCGCCTCGGTCACCGACATGGGCGACTTGTAATTGCCCGCGTTCTGCACGCAGTAGGTGGCCGGCGGGCAGCCGCGCGCACCACCGTTACCCATGCCCTTCGCCTCGAACCGGCCCGGCACATCGAGCTGGGCATTGATACCCATGCCCTTCTCCATGGCGGCGGCCGTGGTGAAGAGCTTGAAAATCGAGCCCGCGCCGTCACCGACCATTGAATACGGCTGCGGCTGCACCGTTTCGTTGGCATTCCGGTTCAGGCCGTAGGTGCGGCTGCTGGCCATGGCGAGTAGCGGATGCGAATCCTGTCCCGGCCCGACCACCGACATGACCTGGGCGACATCGTCGAGGTTCGGGTTCGCGGCCTCGGTGACCGAGCGCTTCACCGAATCCTGCAGGGCCGGATCGAGAGTGGTCTTGATCGTATAGCCGCCGGTATTGATCTGTTCGCGGCTGATGCCGGCATCGGCCAGGTACTGCATTGCGTAATCGCAGAAGAAGCCGCGGTCGTTGGCGGCGATGCAGCCGCGCGGCAGCCCCTTCGGCTCGGGCAGCACGCCGAGCGGTTCGGTCTTGGCCTTGCGGAACTCCTCGGCGCGGCTGGGGATGTTCTGGATCAGGGTGTCCAGCACGGTATTGCGCCGCTGCAGCACGCCCTCGGGATTGGTGTAGGGGTTCAGCTTCGAGCTGGACTGCACCATGCCGGCCAGCATCGCCGACTGGGGCACATTCAGGTTCACCGCGTCGACGCCGAAGTAGGTCTGCGCCGCGTCCTGGATGCCGTAGGAGGCATTTCCGAACGGGACGAGGTTCAGGTAGCGGGTCAGGATCTCGTCTTTGGTCAGCTCCCGGTCCAGGGTGAGCGCCATCCGGATCTCGCGCAGCTTGCGCGCCGGGGTGGTCTCGATGGCGGCCCGGCGCTCGGCATCGGTCTTCGCGACGACGAGCAGCTGGAAGTTCTTCACATACTGCTGATCGAGGGTCGACGCACCCTGCTGCACCTCACCGCTGCTCGTATTGGTGAGGAACGCGCGTAGCGTGCCCTGCCAGTCCACGCCTTCGTGTTGGGCGAAGCGCCGGTCCTCGATGGAGACGATCGCCAACTTCATGTCGTTGGAGATCATGTTGCTTGGGACCTCGAAACGGCGCTGCTCGTACAGCCAGGCGATGGGCGTTCCATTGATATCGACCATGGTCGAGACGGCGGGGACGGTGCCCTCCACCAGTTCTGAGGACACATTGTCGACGGCGTCGGCGGCACGGTTGGAGACGAACCCGAAACCGCCTGCGAGAGGGAACAACAACCCGGCGACGAGCACGGCGGCCAGCGCGCAGCTGCCGCACAGCCTCGCGAGCGTATGTGTGATCGGCACGATGCCAAGACTACGGGGTGCCGATCCAGCGCTCTCGGGTGTGTTTGTCAGTCCCTCGGATCTGGCGGTTCGCCTGCCTGAATCGGCGTGTCGTGGGATGGAATCCCGCGTGTCGTTGAAGGGCGAACCACCTGTCGGGTCGACCGCCCGGTTCTCGATCACGTTTGCATGGACGGACGTACCAAAAAGTCTCGGGACGGTCTTGCGCAGAGGCCATACCTTTACCTAGATTGAGAACCCAGTGTGATAGAGCTAACACTCAAAGTGGAATGTGGTGCAGTTCGCAGCGGGGTTTGGGTTGCTGCGTACTGACACGCGATTCTGGAGCGCCGTTGACCCGGTGTTCGGACTGCAAAGGGGCACACCAAATGCACATGACAACCCCCATCGCTCGATTGGACGTGGAGCAGGCCGAAGCAAGGATCGCCTGGGTTGCCCAGGCTCGATGCAAGGAAGTAGACCCTGATCAACTGTTCGTGCGTGGCGCAGCGCAGCGCAAGGCGGCGACGATCTGCAGGCACTGCCCGGTGCTGATGCAGTGTGGGGCCGATGCGCTCGACAATCGAGTCGAGTTCGGCGTGTGGGGTGGAATGACCGAACGGCAGCGTCGTGCGCTGCTCAAGCAGCACCCGGAGGTGACGTCCTGGGCGGACTTTTTCCAGGCCCAGCGTCAGCATCAAGTGGCAATCTAACCCTGGAAAATGGAACCGAGCCCGCGCTTGCGGGCTCGGTTCCGTTAGTGGGTCTATATCAATCCAGCATCAGAATGCCACGGTGGCCCAAGCGATTTCGGCTCGAACGTCACGATCAGGCGGTTACCTCGACCGTATGCGCATCGGTGAGCTGAACACCCACCGCGCGCAGCGCCTCCAGATCGGAGACCTCGAAGGGCAGCGCGGTCACCGAGGCGATCGGCACCCGCGGATGCGCGCCGGTGAACCGGTGCAGCAGATGCTGTTCGCGCTTGGCGGTGGCGACTCGCTGCGCGTGGATGCGCAGCACCGCGGCGGTGAGCGGATCGGATTCGGCCAGCTGATCGGCGGTGGTGAGCGCGTGATCGGCGGGCAATGCGCTGAGCACCGGATGGGTTCGATTCAGTACCAATCCGGCCAGCGGCATGCGTTCGGTCGAGAGGCGGTCGACGAAGAACGACGCCTCGCGCAGTGCGTCCGGTTCGGCCGCCGCGACCACCAGGAAGTGTGTGCTCGGCTTGGACAGCATCGCGTAGGTCCGGTCCGCACGATCCTGAAAGCCGCCGAACAGCGATTCCAGCGACTGCAGGAAGTTCGACGCGTCCTTGAGCATCTGCCCGCCGACAATGGTCGACACAGCGCGCACGGCCAGGCTCATTGCACCGGTAACCAATCGGGTGACACCGCGGCCGGGGGCCATGATGACCCGGATCATCCTGCCGTTCAAGAAGTTTCCGAGACGCTTGGGCGCGTCGAGGAAGTCCAGTGCGTTGCGGGACGGGGGAGTGTCGACCACGATGAGGTCCCACTCCTTGCGCGCGGCCAGTTGGCCGAGCTTTTCCATCGCCATGTACTCCTGCGTGCCGCCGAAGGAGGACGCGACCGTCTGATAGAAGGGGTTGGCGAAAATCTGCTCCGCCTTCTCCGGACTGGTGTGCTCGAGCACCATATCGTCGAAGGTGCGACGCATATTGAGCATCATCGCGTGTAGTTCGCCCTTGGCCTCGGGGCCGAGTACCACCCGCTGCGGGCTATTGTCCAGATCGGCGACACCGAGTGACTGGGCCAGTCGCCGCGCGGGATCGATGGTGAGCACCACGACCTTGCGGCCCTGTTCCGCCGCGCGCAGTCCGATGGCGGCCGCAGTGGTCGTCTTGCCGACGCCGCCGGAGCCGCAGCAGACCACCACCCGCGCCGTGGGATCCTCGATGATCCGCGAAATATCCAGTGGCGCTGCCACATTCGGACTGCTCATCGGACCCCCTGCTTACTCAAATTTTCCGCCAGTTCGTATAGGCCGCCCAGATCCATGCCGTCGGCGAGTGCGGGCAGATATATCCGCGCCACATCGACCTTCGCGAGTTCGGCGGCGCTATCGTCCTGTGCCTGCAGAGTGGCCGCGTGCTCGATGGTTTCGGTGATCAGACCCTGGAAGTCCTGATCCGGCAGCGAGATTCCGGCCTCGGTGAGTCCGGCGCGAATGGCGTCGCGGTCGATATCACCGCGCGCGGCCCTATTGCGCACCTCGGCCGGGAGCTGGCCCTTGGTCGTGCGGTTCACGATGACGGTGCCGATGCGCAGGTCATTGGCGGTGAGCTCGGCGACGGCGTCGGCGGTTTCCTGCACCGGCAGCGCCTCGAGCAGGGTGACCAGGTGGATCATCGTCTGATCGGAGTGCAGCAGATTCGAAACGCCCTCGGCCTGCGAGGCTATCGGCCCGCCCTTGGCCACTTCGACCATGGCCTGGGTGACATCGAGGAAGCTGGCGATCCGTCCGGTCGGCGGTGCGTCGACGACGATTTCGTCGAATACCGGCTTGCCCTGCTTATCCACCCGGACCGCGCATTCCTTGATCTTGCCGGTCAGGATGACATCGCGCAGACCGGGTGCGATCGTGGTGACGAATTCGATAGCGCCGACCCGGCGCATGGCCCGTCCGGCGAAGCCTAAGTTGTAGAACATATCGAGGTATTCGAGAAAGGCGTGCTCGATATCGAGTGCCAGCGCGACTACCTCACCGCCACCGTCCGCGGTAGCGATCCTGGTCTCGGTGGGCGGCAACGGCGGCAGATCGAAGAGCTGGGCAATGGACTGTCTGCTCTCCACCTCTACCAACAGCACCCGCCGTCCGCCCGCGGCCAGCGCAAGCGCGAGCGCCGCAGCGACCGTCGACTTGCCGGTTCCCCCTTTGCCGGAGACATAGTGCAAGCGGGCCTTATCCGCGCGCTCCGGCCAACCCGTCTCTGGCCCCGGCTCCGCCGAAATGGGCACTGCTGTTGGTACTCCCACGATCGCGAGCCTATAACCCGTCCTCAGATCACGCCCCAGCGATATGGTTACTGGTCGCTTTTTGAGCCGCTCCGTCCCAGACAGTGAGACGTGCACTTCTTACGGCACCGTGACAGCCTCGCCCTTTTCGACCGTCGGGGAGTCGGTCCCACCAGTGGCTTGCTCGAGGCCGGTGTACTTCGGGCACATGCATAGTCGACGGCGCCCGAACACCTTCGCACCAACCGCCTGAGCGCTCGAAGCAAGTGAACGATCCGCACCTCGGTGACCACCACGGAGCGAGTCTTACGAGCGACCGCCCCGTCGCCCGACCATCACCCCTCATCGAATCGCTACGCGATGCTGACATTAGGGGCCGCGAACACGCCGCGCCCGCGCGGCCAAAGATACAGTCTCGGACATGAGTGATTCGAAGGTGTGGGAATACGCCACCGTTCCGCTGCTCACGCATGCGACCAAGCAGATCCTGGACCAGTGGGGCGCCGATGGCTGGGAGCTGGTGACCGTGCTCCCGGGTCCGACCGGCGAACAGCATGTCGCCTACCTCAAGCGCCCCAAGTAAGCGAAAGGATTCGGCAATGACACAGTGGGAGAAGAATCTCGCCCAGCTCGGCCTGACCCTGCCGCCGGTGGTGGCCCCGGTCGCCGCATACATTCCGGCGATCCGGACCGGCTCGCTCGTCTACACCTCCGGGCAGCTGCCGTTCGTGGACGGGCAGCTCTCGGCGACCGGCAAGGTCGGCGCCGAGGTCTCGCTCGAGCAGGCCAAGGAGGCGGCGAAGCTCTGCGCGCTGAACGCGATCGCCGCAGTACATGATCTGGTCGGGCTCGATGCGGTGGTGCGGATCGTCAAGGTTGTCGGATTCGTCGCCTCTGCACCGGGATTCACCGATCAGCCGCAGGTCATCAATGGTGCCTCGGAGCTGCTCGGTGCGGTCTTCGGTGATGCGGGCGTGCACGCGCGTTCCGCGGTCGGCGTTGCCGAGCTGCCGCGCAACACCCCCGTCGAGGTCGAACTGATCGCGGAAGTGCGCTAGACAGGTTCGCAGGCAAGGTTTTCGATCGACTGGGGTACTCCTATGACGCTCACCCATCCCGCATACGGCCAGCTGCGCCAGGTCACGCCGACCGCGGCGGTCGTACTCGCGGACAATCCGGGCCAGATGACGCTGGAGGGCACCAACACCTGGCTGTTGCGCGCCCCGGGGCAATCGGAGTATGTGGTCGTCGATCCGGGACCGAAGGATACGGCGCACAGCGAGACCATCGCCCGCGCCACCGACGGCAATATCGCGCTCACCCTGATCACCCATCGGCATCACGACCACACCGGCGGCATCGACCGGCTGGTCCAGCTGACGGGTACTCCGGTGCGGGCCAGGACCGCCGACTTCCTGCACGGCGCCGACGCACCGCTGCTCGACGGCGAGGTGATCGAGGCGGCCGGTCTCCGGATCACCGTTCTCGACACCCCTGGCCACACCAAGGATTCGGTGAGCTTCGTCCTCGACGACGCGGTGCTGACCGGTGACACCATCCTCGGCTCCGGCACCACGGTGCTGGATTCCAGCGACGGCACCCTCGCCGACTACCTGGCATCGCTGGACAGACTGGTCGAGGTGGGCGCGGGACGTGCGTTGCTACCGGCGCACGGTCCGGACCACCCCGATCTGGAGCCGGTCGCCCGGTACTACATCGCGCATCGGCAGGAGCGTCTCGACCAGGTGCGGGAGGCGCTGCGCGTCCTCGGTCCGAACGCGGGTGCGATGGCGGTGGTGCGCAAGGTTTATGCCGATGTCGACAAGCGACTGTGGCTGGCCGCGCGCAGTTCGGTAGAGGCGCAGCTCGAGTATCTGCGCGCCGAGTAGAACTAGGCGTCGGGAGAACTGGAGAGCACAACAGCACGCTGAGTTCAGTGGAGCGCTGAACTCAGCGTGCTTTCGTATTTGTGCCATCGCGTACATCCGCCGCAGCACGCCAATGCGGCGGCCGGATATCCGGTCGCCGATATCGGTCGAGCGTCAGCGCGCGCGGCGGGCCAGGCGCTCGGAGTCGGAGATCAGCACGCTCTTGCCCTCCAGCCGCAGCCAGCCGCGATGCGCGAAGTCGGCCAGCGCCTTGTTCACGGTCTCGCGGGAGGCGCCGACCAGCTGGGCGATCTCCTCCTGGGTGAGGTCATGGGTGACCCGCAGCGCACCGGCCTCCTGGGTACCGAACCGCTGTGCGAGCTGCAGCAATGCCTTGGCGACCCGGCCGGGAACATCGGTGAAGATCAGGTCGGCAAGGTTATTGTTGGTGCGGCGCAAACGGCGGGCGAGGACGCGGAGCAACTGCTCGGCGATCTCGGGCCGCTGGTCGATCCAGGACTTGAGTGCGTCACGGTCCATGGTGACCGCGCGCACCTCGGTCACGGTGGTCGCGGTCGAGGTACGCGGACCTGGGTCGAAGATCGACAGCTCACCGAACATGTCCGACGGGCCCATGATGGTCAGCAGGTTCTCCCTGCCGTCCGGGGAACGCCGTCCGATCTTCACCTTGCCCGAGGTGATGATGTACAACCGGTCGCCTGGCTCGCCCTCGTTGAAGATGACATGCCCGCGCGGAAAATCCACGGGCTGCAGTTGTTTGGCTAGAGCCGCCACCGCGGTGGGCTCTACGCCTTGGAAGATGCCTGCTCTGGCGAGGGCCTCGTCCACGAATGTGCTCCTTATGGGAAATGGCTCTGTCCTGGACCGAAGCGAATCGGCCAACAGCGCAGTCTACGCGGCATCAGAGCAGCGTAGTGACAGACACCACGTAACGAGTGGATTGCGCGCCGTGCCAGGTACCGGTTGGTAGGGCTTTCAGCTGGCGCGTGCGACGTCCAGTTCTTCACTACGGGACCGGCGCCTGCGCATCCGTGCCACCGCGGCGGGCAGTCCGAGCTTCGTCAGCTCCTTCACTTCGGCGTTGCTTGCCTTGTCCAGGTACTGCTGAACCTCTTCGTCGGGTTCGAGAAGTTTGCGGAGCCGATTCTCGACCCGCTCCATGCCCAGTGCAAACAGCATCAGCACCACTGGGAAGAGCACCACAGCGAGTCCTTGCATGACGAGCAGTAAACACGGTCTAGGTCTCAGATGGAACACGGCAAGAGATCTAGGAGGGCACCGTTGTCGCGTGGTTCCGTATGGTGGACGGGTGCGTGTCTCCCCCTCCACAGCCGCCGTCAGCGGGCCTTCCCCTGCCGCCGAGGCGACCGATGCGCAACCCGCCGCGGTCCCCGTTCCGAAACGCAAATCCCGAGCGCGACAAGCGGAAACCCAACTGGGCCTGACCCGAAGAGCCCGCCGGATGGACCGTGCGCTCGCGGTGGCTTTTCCGAACGCGCACTGTGAACTCGACTTCACCACTCCGCTCGAATTGGCGGTCGCCACAATACTTTCCGCACAGTGCACCGATGAGCGGGTGAATCTGACCACACCCGCGCTGTTCGCCAAGTACCGCGATGCCCGCGCCTACGCCGAGGCGAACCGCGCTGAGCTGGAGGAATACATCCGGCCGACCGGCTTCTTCCGCAATAAGACCAGTTCCCTGATCGGGCTCGGACAGGCACTGGTCGAACGTCACGACGGTGAATTGCCTCACACCCTCGAGGAATTGGTGCAGTTGCCCGGCATCGGCCGCAAAACTGCCAACGTCATCCTCGGCAACGCCTTCGGGGTGCCCGGCATCACAGTCGACACCCATTTCGGCCGCTTGGTGCGCCGCTGGGCATGGACCACCGAGGAAGATCCGGTGAAGGTCGAGCACGCCATCGGCGAGCTGATCGAGCGCAAGGAATGGACGATGCTGTCCCATCGCGTGATTTTCCACGGGCGCCGGGTCTGTCATGCCCGCAAACCCGCATGCGGAGCCTGCATTCTGGCCAAGGACTGCCCGTCGTTCGGGGCCGGGCCGACCGATCCTGAGGCCGCGGCCAAGCTGGTGAAGGGTCCGGAGGCGGAGCATCTGCTCGAGCTGGTGGGCCGGTGAGACGGATACCTGTCTGGGCGCGCTTGGCGCTGGCAGGGTTGATCATCGTGGTGGCCTCGGCGGTCGCGCTGTGGCCGCGCCATGGCGACGACACCGCGGCAGGCAGCGACCATCCGGCGAATTCCGGGACAACGGCCGCACTCACCGCCCGCAGTGCCGCCGGACTCACCCAATGTCCGGTGCCAGCGGCGGATGCGGTGGGGCACGGGCCGCTTGCCGGACTCGGCCTCGGCTGTCTGGCCGACGGAAAGCCGGTCGATCTGGCGGCCGCGCTTGCGGGTCGGCCGGCACTGCTGAACCTGTGGGCGTACTGGTGTGGACCGTGCGCCAAAGAGTTGCCGGATGTGCAGGAGTACGCGCGACGCGCCGGAAACGCGATTACGGTGCTGACCGTGCACAGCGATCCTGATGAGGCGAGGGCGCTCGCGTTGCTGACCGATTTGCGGGTGACATTGCCCGGCGTGCTCGATCCGCGCGCCAAGGTCCGCGCCGCGGTGGGCGCGCCCGCGGTGCTACCGGTATCGGTGCTGTTGCGTGCCGATGGTTCGGTCGCCGAGGTGGTCGTGCGCGCCTTCACCGGCGTCGACGATATCGCCGATACGGTCGCGAACAAGCTGGGAGTTGCGGCATGACCGAGAGCCCCACGCCCGACAGCATCCCGAAGTGGCTGCGTCGGGCGGCGGACCCGAATACCGACGCCACCGACACGTTGACCTTGGCACGCGCATTGCGACGGGCGATGATCGTCAACAGCACGCCACGCCAAGCGGCCGTCCTCGTGCTGTTCAGCGGCTCGCCCGAACCGGATCCCGACGCCCCCGGCGGCCTGCCCGCCGACGCGGATGTGCTGCTCACCCAGCGCGCGTCGACCATGCGCCAGCACCGCGGTCAGGTCGCCTTTCCAGGCGGTGCCGTCGATCCCGGCGACTCCGGACCGATCGACACCGCGCTGCGCGAGGCCTGTGAAGAGACCGGGCTGGCGCGCGATGGCGTAGAACCCTTCGCCGTGCTGCCGAAACTGTTCGTGCCCCCGTCCCGCTTCGATGTGACCCCGGTGGTGGCCTACTGGCACACCCCGCGGGCGGTCCAGGTGGTCAATCAGACCGAGACCGAACGGGTTGTGCGGGTGCCGCTGGCCGACCTGCTGGAACCGGCGAACCGCTTCATGGTGCGCGGCAGCCTCGGCTATCAGAGCGCGGCTTTCCAGGTCGACGGCATGCTGGTGTGGGGGCTGACCGGCGGCATTCTGGCCGGAATCTGCAAGGCCGCCGGGTGGGAACGGGAATGGGACCACAGCGATGTCCGTGATCTAGAGACCGCGCTTGCGGCCGTAGGGATGACGTTATGACCTCATCGGCTTGGCTCGATATCGCGGTGGTCCTGCTCGCACTGCTGGCTGCCTCCTCTGGCTGGCGGCAGGGCGCGGTGGCCTCCGCCCTGGCCTTCCTCGGCGTCGTGCTCGGCGCGGTCGCGGGCATTCTCATTGCCCCGCACATTCTGATCCACGTCAACGAGGGCAGACCGCGGGTGCTCACCGGCGTGCTGCTGATCGTGCTGCTGGTCATTGTCGGCGAGGTCGCGGGCATGGTCCTGGGCCGGGCCGCGCGCGGCGGTATGCGCCATCCGTTCACCCGCAGCGTGGACAGCGTCATCGGTGCGCTGTTGCAAGCGGTGGCGGTGCTGGTCACCGCATGGCTGCTGGCACTGCCGCTGGCCACCTCCTCACAGCCCGCCATCGCCTCGGCCATCAATGGTTCGAAGGTGCTGGCCGACGTCAACGAGGTCTCCCCGAACTGGTTGCGCCGCCTGCCCAACGAATTCTCCAAGCTGCTCAACACTTCCGGGCTCCCGGACGTCATTGGTCCCTTCGGCCGCGCCCCGATCGCGGCCGTCGAACCCCCGGACCCCAGCGTCCTGACCAGTCCGGTGGCGGCTTCGCTACAGCAGAGCGTCCTGCGCATCCGCGGCGTCGCCCCGAGCTGCCAGCGCGCACTGGAGGGCTCCGGCTTCGTGATCGCGCCCGAGCGGATAGTGACCAACGCCCATGTGGTCGCCGGAACCACCAGCATTACGGTGGATGCCGTCGCCGGTCCGCTGAACGCCTCGGTCGTGCTGTTCGATCCCTCCAAGGACGTCGCGATCCTCGCGGTGCCGGGGCTCAACGCCCCGGTGGTCGAGCAGGCGCCGACGCCCGCGCGCTCGGGTGAGAATGCCATCGTGCTCGGCTATCCGGGTGGCGGCCGGTATACCGCCAGCGCGGCCCGCATCCGCGAAACGCTGGACCTGACCGGACCGACGATCTACCGCAACGGCACCGTCGAACGCGAGGTCTACACGGTCCGCGGACAGGTGCGCGCGGGCAATTCCGGTGGGCCGCTGGTGGATACCGATGGCCGCGCGCTCGGCATCGTATTCGGTGCCGCGGTGACCGACGACGACACCGGATATGTCCTGACACTGGCCGAGGTCCGGCCGCAACTCGATGCCGCAACGGCCTCGGTGATGGCGGTGGATACCGGTGCGTGTGTCCTGAGCTGATCGACGGCGGACACAGGGGTGCGACCGCCCCTGTGTCCGTGCGATCGGCCCCTGGGATCGGTGTCAGCCGAGCAACTTGGCCAGCTCGGCGGTGACCGCGTCCGGATTCTCCTGGTGGGCAAAGTGGCCCGCACTCGGGATCACGACTTGCCGCCGCTGTGGCGACCAGCGTCGGCCGGCCTGGAAGGTCGCCGGTAGCAGGTAGCCGTCGAGTTCACCGCGCATCGCGAGAACCGGGATGCGGATCGGCTGGCGCATGGTGGCCATGAAGCGGCGCCCGTCCGGACGCCACTGGCTGCGGAAGGCCCAGCGCTGATATTCCAGCGCACAGTGCGCCGCGCCCGGGATCTGGATGGCCGAGCGCATCCGGTTGGCTGTATCGATGAATTCGGCGCTGTCCGACCAGTTTCGGCTCACCCGCTGGCGCAGCAGCCGCTCGACCTCGAAGCCATTGCCGGTGGTGAGCAGATGTTCGCCGTACCGGGGCAGCTGATAGCGCAGGAAATTCGGCAGCCAGGCCCGGCGCTGACGCCGATCCCGCAGCACCGCGCTCTTGAGCGCGACCGGATGCGGGGAACTCACCAGCGCGATCGAGCGCACCAGCCGCGGGTGCAGCACCGCGGTCGTCCAGCAGACCAACCCGCCGTCGGCATGGCCGACCAGTGTGGCCTCGGAGTAGCCCATGGCGCGGATGAGTCCGGCGATATCGCCGGCCAGCGTCCAGCCGTCATAGCCGCGCGGCGGTTTATCGCTATCGCCGTAGCCGCGTAGATCCACCGCGACCGCGTGGTAGCCCAGATCGGCGAGTCCGGTCAGCTGATGTCGCCAGGACCACCAGAGGTCGGCGAATCCGTGCAGCAGCACGACCAGCGGTGCATCCCTGCGGTCCGGCACCGCCTCGACAACGTGGAAGCGAATGCCGTTGGCGTGCACGTCCCGATGCGTCCACGGTCCGTCGTAACGGACGCTGGACGGATCGGGAAACGAGTTCGACGACACGCCGATCGAGCCTAGTGTGGTGGCTGCCTCGCCGCCTAGTCGGCGCAGCCGGACCCGGCCGCGCCTCGGGTTCTACTTCGTCGGCTGCTCGAGTGTGAGGTGTTCCTCATGCGAGCCGAACCCACTCGGCAGCACGCTGCGCGCCTGCTTGAGCGAATCGATCGTCTTCTCCGGCGCCCGCAGTTTCTTGACCCGCAGATAGCCGAGCAATGCGAGCACCAGCGTCGCGACGATCATCAACAGGAACACGATCAGGAACGCCGCCCAGCGCGCCAGCCACACATCGAGCAGCTCGCCGAGGAAGAAGAAAAAGAAGAAGGTGCTGAACAGTAGGACGGTCAGCGCGAGGATGAAGTAGACGCTGCCCTGCAGGCCCTTCTTGATCTCACCGGTCACCTCGGCCTTGGCCAGTTCGACCTCGGCGCGCACCAGCGTCGACATCTGTTCGGTGGCATCACGGACTAGGGTGCCGAAGCTCGCCGATCCGACGGGATCGGTATCCGAGAGGGGAATCGAGGTGACAGTGCGGCCGCGACGCGACTCGTCCCCGTTACCGCCGTTTGTGAAACTCACTTGGTCGACCCTTCTCCCTGTCCCGGCACTGTATCGGCCTCGCTCTCTCGTTCTATCGCACGCGCATCCCGCCGCGCCTGGTGGACACGCCCACGCCGCAACAGTAGCGCCGAACCCGCGAGCGACGCCGTCATTGATGTCACCAACACCGCGGCCTTCGCCAATTCGACGGCCGAGCCATCGCCTACGTCCGCCAGCGCGAGTTCTGCCACCAAGAGGCTAACGGTGAAGCCGATCGCGCCGAGCACCGAGAGGGCGAACATGTCTCGGTAGCCCAGACTCGCCGGACGCTTGGCGATGCCCAATCGGATTGCCACCCAGCTGATCCCGAAGATGCCGAGGGTCTTGCCCAGCAGTAATCCGAGAATGATGGCCAGCGCCAGCCGGTCGCTGACCAGCTGCTGGAAGACCTTGCCGTCCAACGGAACTCCGGAGGCGAACAGGGCGAACAGCGGTACGCACAGTCCGGCCGAGATCGGCTGGATCAGGTGTTCGAGCCGCGTTGCCGGAGCCTGTGCCTCACCCGGATCCTTGCGCACCCTGGTCAGCAGGCCGAGCGCGACACCGGCCAGGGTCGGGTGGATGCCCGCCTCGTGCAGCGCGTACCAGGAGACCAGCGCCAGCGGCAGATACACCAGGGGAGTGGAGATCCGCTTGCGCTGGGCCAGCGCCCAGCCCGCGAAACAGGCCGCCGCGGCCAGCAGCCACAGCGCCGACAGCGTCGTGGTGAACAGCACCGCGATCAGGATGATGGCGATCAGATCGTCGACCACCGCCAGACTGAGCAGGAACACCCGCGCACTCGCCGGAATCCTGGAACCGGTCATGGCGAGCACGGCCAGCGCGAAGGCGATATCGGTCGCAACCGGAATGGCCCAGCCCCGGTCCATACCCTCGATGCCGAATCCGACCGTCAGCGCGATCAGTGCCGGAGTGACCACGCCACCGACCGCGGCGATGATCGGCAGCGCGGCCCGCTTGGGATCGGCGAGTTCACCGACCACCAGCTCGCGTTTGAGCTCCAGCCCCGCGACGAAGAAGAAGACCGCCAGCAGACCGTCCTTGGTCCATTCCGCGACGGTGAGGTTCAGATGCAGTGCCCTGATGGGCAGGACGGTTTCGGTGATGGTGACGTAGCTGGCGCCCCACGGCGAGTTCACCCACAGCAACGCGGCCGCGGCCGCGATCAGAAGTATTGCACCACCAACGGTTTCGGTCCGTAGGTAGCGCGTGAGCTCTGAGCGCACTTGGGTGATCACGGGAAACCTTCCGGCAGGGTGGGCGTGGCTGCGGACGCGCAATCCAACCGATTCGGCCTTCAGCTACACGACCGCATGCCGACCAGGCTTCCCGGCACACCTTACGCAATTCTAACGGGTACGGCCGGTGACGAAGTCCGTCACCGGCCGTACGATGTGCCGTTTTCGGTGCGCCGACTCAGGCGCGACTGGCCCGAATCGCCTCGAAGACGTTCGGATCGACCAGCGTCGAGGTATCGCCCAGTTCGCGCCCCTCCGCGACATCACGCAGCAGTCGCCGCATGATCTTGCCGCTGCGGGTCTTGGGCAGCTCCGGTACCACGTGGATCTCCCGCGGCCGCGCGATCGGGCTGATCTCCCGCGACACCTCCGCCTTCAGTTCGTCGACCAGGGCGTCGCCGGTGTCCTTGGCCTCGGCGGTGAGTATTACGAATGCGACGATCCCCTGTCCGGTGGTGACGTCGCTGGCACCGACGACCGCGGCCTCGGCGACCCCGGAGTGGCCGACGAGCGCGGACTCCACCTCTGCGGTGGAGATGCGGTGACCCGAGACGTTCATCACATCGTCGACGCGGCCCAGCACCCACAGATCGCCGTCGGCGTCGAGCTTGGCGCCGTCACCGGCGAAGTACCATCCCCGTTCGGCGTAGCGCTCCCAGTAGGTGGCCCGGTAGCGCTCCATATCGCCCCAGATGCCCCGCAGCATCGACGGCCACGGCTGATCGAGCACCAGATAGCCATTGGCCTCGGTCTCGCCGAGCTGGACCGCCCTGCCCTCCTCGTCGACGACCTTGGCCGAGATACCGGGCAGCGGTGTCATCGCGGCGCCCGGCTTCGCGGCGGTGACGCCGGGCAGTGGGGAGATCATGATCGAACCGGTCTCGGTCTGCCACCAGGTGTCCACAATGGGCGCGGTGCTCGCGCCGATCACCTCTCGGTACCAGCGCCAGGCCTCCGGATTGATCGGCTCGCCGACGCTGCCGAGCAGCCGGATGCTGGACAGATCGTGGGCGCCGGGAATCTCCTTGCCCCACTTCATAAAGGTCCGCACGAGTGTTGGTGCCGTGTAATAGATGGTGACACCGTACTTTTCGACGATGTTCCAGTGCCGGTGCTCGTCCGGGAAATTCGGTGTGCCCTCGTAGACGACCTGGGTGGTGCGGTTCGACAG